>MWCJ01000019.1 GCA_002069975.1 Bacteroidetes bacterium ADurb.Bin217
AAAAAACCTTCATTGAATATCGAAATTATTGATAATGAAAGATTAATAGCTGCTGCTTAGGTCGAATTGACGTTATAATAAGAATTTTATATGTATTCATTATATTTACATTTTGATTTAACACATGCAAATATACGCTATTACATAGTTGTATAAACTACAATTTTGGTCAGTAGCATCAAAGATGTTCTAAATACATAAAACAAGAGGGTGAAAATTAAAAGTCATTAAGAATTTGTCGATGTAAAACATTGAATTTTTATACTTAACTCTAAAAATTAATTGAAATATTTGGAGTTTGCATATAGATTTCCATATAAAATAAACGTTACATACACGCAAAAATGGAGTAATATCTTTTTTTGGCGGACGTTTGCAGGCAAAGAAATAGACTTTATAGAAGAATACAATGGTACCATATTGGATTTGAATGCAAATGGAATATGCGAACAAAACATAAACATCACACTGCATTTACCGAAATATATCCTCTATCTTAAATAATTACAGTAACTCCTGAGAATTATTTAGACTTCATATAATCCAATACTTGTTGTGCAAACGCATCTAAATACGGGTCACGAGCACCCATAATGAGGACTACTGCATTGGGCGGCGTAGTTGCAGCAATAACTTGTAACGACTGTTCTTTGGATCCGGTATACACAGCTTGTTTTCCTTGGAGTGCAATAGAATCGCTTACAATTGTGGGCGAAATATTTTTGTCGACAGTACCTCCGGCATAATATACATCGGCAATTAAAAATGCATCTGTTTCGCGTAATGTATGACTTACAAATTCTGCCAATTCTTCATGCATAAATCGAAGTGGACCAAAACCATGGGGTTGAAACCAAGCAACGACACACGGAGCAATTGACTGACATGCTTTAATAGCTGCAGCAACTTCGGCAGGATTATGAGCAAAATCGTCAACGACATAAATATTTGCATCGGTTTTACCAACCAACTGTGTTCTACGATATATCCCTCGAAACGACTGTAATGCCACACATGCATCACCAACAGAAACACCAATTGCATGTGCTACAGATATAGCCGCAAGAGCATTTTCCATATTGTGCTTACCAATTACAGGAATGTTACAGGTATACGATTGTACAACAAATGAAATTTTAAATCCCTCTTGCTTAAAATTAGTTCCACATATTGGAGCATGCTCAGTTCCAAAATTATAGGCATGGTTGTCGCTCAATTGTTTGGTAAGTTCATAATCCTGATTGGCAATAAAATATGAAGCTGTATTTTGCTTAAAAATTGTAAACAAATCAATAAGTTCATCATATTCCTTATGGTCGCGATCTATATTTAGCAACACCGAAATTTCTGGTTTGTAATTAACTATAGAACCATCGGATTCATCGGCTTCTATCACTAGCCATTCGCCTGTGCCAACCCATGCATTACCCGGCATGCCTTTTTCTTGCAATTCGGACAAACCAGCACCGGTGATAAGTGAAGGTGATTTCTCACACATTTGTAATATATGAAAAATCATAGCCGTTGTGGTAGACTTACCCGAAGTTCCTCCTACTGCAATAGTTTTAATACTATTAGAAATTGCTGCCAATAATTCGGAGCGTTTCATTACAGGAATACCAAATTCTAATGCTTTTTGATATTCCACATTACTTTGTTCTATAGCGGTAGATACAATTACAACATCTGTAAATTTTGTTATACCACTTCCATCTTGAAAATAACAAGCAATTCCTTGCTCTTCAAATTGAGTTTGTATACGAATTTTTTGTTCGGCACCAAACAAGCGGTCAGAACCCGAAACTTGTTTGCCTACCCCTTGTAAATACTGTGCTATAGCACTCATGCCGGTTCCGGCAATGCCAACAAAAAAGAATGATGAAAAAGAATCTAATGTCATAAAGTATGTCTAAATATCTGAACGTCTGAATGTTAATGGTTAATGATTAGTAAGTATTCATAATAATCTAAAAAAACTATTTTTTGAACGTAAAACTACAACAAGTTTCTTTATAAACTTATTACTTCTCAATCTTGAAACTTAGCTGTGTATAGGCAATCGCACAGTAAACATAGAACCAATATTTGGCTTAGTTTTAAGCAAAATAGAACCATTTAGTAATTTTACAATATTTTTTGAAATTGCTAAACCTAATCCCAATCCACCTGTTTTTTCAGACGAATCGGCTTCAATATTCTGAAACGTGTCGAAAATTCTATTTTCGATTTCTGGCAAAATACCAACTCCTGTATCGTGCACTATAAAATCTATATAATTGCCTATTTCATTAACTTTACAAACAAGTGTAATTTCTCCTTCTGTTGTAAATTTAAATGCATTTTCTAACATATTATACAAACACTGATATAGTCTTTTTTGATCGGTCATAAAGTAAAAATCGGCAGCAGTTGTATTATGCATTTTAAACACAATGGCTTCCTTTTTCTGCTTTTTTTGCTGAACCACAAATTCATCATACAAATCTTGTAACAACTCTTGTGGACTACAACTATTTTTTTCAATATGTATTTTTTGCGTTTCGAGCGAAGTTATATCAAGTAAATTATCTATAAATGCCAATAATTTCTCCCCGTTTTTTCGAATTATTTGAACATATCTATCACGTTCTTCCTTTGTAATATCATCATCTTCCAATAAATCAGAAAAGCCCAAAATTGAATTGAGTGGGGTACGAATTTCGTGGCTCATTTTCGATAAAAACATTGATTTCATTTTATCTGCTTGCTCAGCATTTTCTTTTGCTGCAATCAGATTTTTTTCAAATGTTTTTCGTTCACTAATATCGTGAAACATACATACCCAACCCAATTCGTTTGATTGCTCATCATTTACTAATGAAACTGATAACGATATAGGTATTATTTTTTTGCTTTTTACAACAAAAAAAACCTCATGTTTTGCATGCAACAATTTACCAATAGCGATAGGATTTTGTGATTCGTCGCAAATATAATCGGGAAAAAAGTTTTCGCTTACATCGGAATTTAAATACCCGGTAAGTGCAGAACATGCAGGATTTATTGATACTATTCTAAAATCTTTGTCGGTAATAATCAACGATTCAGGCATGTTTTCGAATATCATATCGCCTGTAATGGCACGCGCCAACAAATCATGAGTTTTTGCAGAATTTTCGAGTGCATTTTTCACACGCGTTTCTAATTCCTGCTGATTGAATGGTTTTTTGATATAATCGTATGCCCCACTGCGAAATCCTTCGTCAATATCGGCACCCGTAACTTTAGCTGTTACAAATATTACCGGTATAGTTTTATAATCTTTGTGTGCATGGAGTTTTTTTGCCAAAGAAAAACCGTCTTCTTCGGGCATCATCACATCGAGCAAAATTAAATCGGGAATTTTTTTTGTTATTTCTTCCCACATCTCGGTACCACTGGTAGCCATAGCAATATCATACTCCAACAGCATTTCTGCCATCAAAAATCTATTTGAATATTGATCATCTACAATGAGTATTCGTGGTCTTTTTTGCATACATGTAGTTATTTAAATGATGTAAGTCCAGAAAAATCGAGTGTTGCAAAATAATCTTCAACTGTTTCGGCTCTACGAATTTGCACCACACTACCATCGGTTCGCAGCAATAATTCTGCGGAACGCAATTTACCGTTATAATTAAAACCCATAGCATGACCATGAGCACCGGCATCGTGAATAACCAACAAATCACCAATTTCAATTTTTGGCAATTCTCTATGAATGGCAAATTTATCATTGTTTTCGCACAACGATCCGGTAACATCATAGGTATGTAATTTTGGAGCAAATTCTTTACCCAAAACCGTAATATGATGATACGCTCCATACATGCCCGGACGCATAAGGTTTGACATACTTGCATCAACCCCAACATAATCGCGATATGTTTGTTTAAAATGCTGTACTTTTGTTACTAAATAACCATATGGACCGGTAATGTATCGTCCCGATTCTAAAAATATTTTTAATGGGGCTAAACCTTGTGCAACAATAATTTCGTCGTATTTTTTCTTTATCCCATTACTGATATAGGTTATATCTACAGGCTTTTGGTCTGGTTTATACGGAATGCCTATTCCTCCACCTAAATTTACAAATTCAAACCGAATACCTAATTGTGTATGAAGTTTCACAATTAAATTAAACATAATTTCGGCAGTCTCTATAAAATAATCATTGTTCAACTCATTGGAAGCTACCATAGTATGAATCCCAAACCGTTGAAAACCTTTTTGTTTTAATATGGCATATCCTTCAAACAATTGAGCTTCGGTAAAGCCATATTTTGCTTCTTCAGGATTTCCTATTATTTCATTTCCTTCTTTCAAATTTCCGGGATTGTATCGGAACGAAAGTAAATCGGGCAAACCGGCATGCTCTTCTAAATATGCAATATGACTAATATCATCGAGGTTAATAACTGCTCCTAATTCACGAGCTTTTTGGTATTCGTAAGCTGCCGTATTGTTCGAAGTAAACATAATATTTTCTCCCACTACCCCTGCCGATTCAGACAACAATAATTCGGGATGCGAACTGCAGTCGCATCCAAAACCAACTTCAGATAATACCTTTATCAAATATGGATTTGGTGCTGCTTTTACCGCAAAAAATTCTTTAAAACCTTCGTTCCACGAAAAAGCTGCTTGTAATTGTTTAGCATTTGCTATCATTGCTGCTTCATCGTATATATGAAACGGTGTAGGATATGTTGCTAAAATTTCTTCTATTTTTGCTTTATTAAATGGTACTGTTTTACTCATAATTTCTTCCTTCAATTAATACTTCCGACAATTCAATTTATAAAAACCCTACTTATATGCTTGATTTGCAATGCTATAAATTTTATTTTCTTCGTTACTGTTTGCAAACCCCCTCATGCTTTACGTTTTGCAATACTAATGATATTTTACAAAATAATCAATAAAAACGCTATGCAATATTCACTAAAAAAATGTGTAAATAAACATGCACATAAAAAACTTGATGAGTCGTTAGCAAACAATATTATTTAGAGAATTATAACTTTAAAGTCAGGAATTTGAAGGTTAGTATAAAATCTTCGTTTAAAAAAATCATCCCAATAATAAAACATCATTCATATATGAAAAACTATCAAAATTGCAGAGTGTATTGCGATTTACTCCTTTTTACTGTAAGTTTGTGCTATCAAAAACGATAAAAACATAAAAAAACAATATGGAAACAATAATTCCAAAAGTTGACAGTATCCTGGTGCCAACAGACTTTAGCGAAGTTGGAAATGCGGCAGTATTGCAAGCAGTAGAAATTGCTAAATTACATACCGGAGTAGTGCATTTATTACATGTAGTAGAATCTAAAAAAAACGAAACTCATGACAACTGTTTGACACTTCTAAAACAATCGGCACGGGCAACTTCATATTCTCTCTGTGAATATATTATTGAAGAAGGTGATATATTCTCAACCATAAACACTGTAGCAGAACGCATTGGTGCCGACCTTATAATTATGGGAACTCACGGCAAAATTGGCTTACAAAAATTACTTGGCAGCAATGCTCTAAAAGTAATAGACAGCACTAAAATACCGCTCATGGTAGTTCAAAATAAAGTAATACCTGGTGGATTTAAAAATATATTGTTCCCGGTAAGTTTAGCCGACGAAGACCGCCAAAAAACAACCATAGCTATACGATTGGCAAAAATGTTTAACTCTACTATTCATATTTTTCCACGCTACGAATCTACCAAAACAGGCGAAAAGCAAATGATTTCAACCATTTTGCAAATCAAAGCATATTTTACTAAATACGATATAGCATTTGAAGTAGCACCATTGCTTACCTCAACCGACAATTTTGAGAAAAAAATATTGGATTACAGTGCTCAAATCAATGCAGATTTAATTATCATAATGAGCGATTCTGACGATCACTTTATACCACTTTTTGGGTCAAAAGAAGAAGACGTGTTGTTCAACAGCATGAAAATTCCGGTAATTTGTGTAGAAGAGAAAAAAATTAAAAAAGCTCGGTTTTCTACTGCGGGGTAGTTTTATTTTGTACTCATTATAAAATTTTCATAATTCTCTTGGTGAATAACTGAAAATTCATTCTGAGGATATGCTTTAGAAAAACTTGCCGGACATTTTGCTTTTGCTTTTTTATTCCATTTAAATTCAAAGGCATGTAATGTTCCATTATAATCCTCAATATAGTCAATTTCTTTTTGTTCTTTTGTTCGCCAATAATATTGATTTACCCACAAATCGGTATGCAATATATATTTTTGCCGTTCTGCCAACATAAAATTTTCCCACAATGCACCAATATCAGCTCGAAGTTCTATTTGATTAAAATTAGCAATTAATGCATTTCTAATTCCATTATCATAAAAATAATATTTTCGACTATATTTCAATTCGTTTCTAAGATTTCGACTAAACGAACTTAAATGAAATATTATAAATGTTTGTTCCAACAAATTTAGATATGAATCTACCGTTTTACTATCAAGTCCACAAATTTGTCCCAATTCATTATTAGACACATGGCTTCCTATTTGAAATGCCAATGCTTGTAATAATTTTATAAGTTTATCCGATTTTTTTATATTACCCCACGTTAAAATATCTTTATACAAATAACTATCCGAAAGTTGTCGAAGCATTTCCTGTTCATTACCCAAATTACTCACAACCTCTGGATAATATCCATACAAAAGTCTATGGGGTAACAATCTGCGTTCTTCAAGCAATCCATGATGCGCAACCATTTCAGCATACGAAATAGGCAACATTCTATACTCCCATTTTCTTCCGGTAAGTGGCTCGTTTATAGTATTAGCCAATTCAAACGCCGAACTACCCGTAGCTATAAGCTGTATGCTTTTAATCTGATCAGTAATTAGTTTTAACTTAATCCCAATATCTTGTATTCTTTGAGCTTCATCTATTACAACTAATTTTTTATTACCAAAAATAGCTTGCAATCTCGAAGATGATATTGTTTCGAATAATGATATAGTATCAGGATCATCTCCATTAAACCAAATACTATCAGGATACTCTTCAACTATCTTTTTCAAAATTGTAGTTTTTCCAACCTGCCGTGCACCAAGCAAAATTATTGCTTTCCCAGAATACAATTTTTTACGTATTATCGTATCTATTTCTCGTTGAATCATTGTTTTTTTTATCAAAGATATATATAAATCTATACCTAATGCAAATAAAATATCAACTTTTTTGGATTACATTCCGAAAAAGTTGCTACTTTTTTGGATTACATTCCGAAAAAGTTGCTACTTTTTTGGAATTAGCTAAAGATATTATCATAAAAAAGCCGAACATTTGTATGTTCGGCTTTTTTATTACAATTACTTATAATTGTGATTACACCACAATATTTATAATCTTTCCTGGTACCACAATTATTTTTTTTGCTTTTCCATCAACAAGCCATTTAGCAGAACGCTCATCACTCAGCGCTGCTGCTTCCACCTCTTCTTTACTCATGGTTTTTGGCAATTCCAATTCAAATCGTTTTTTACCATTAAATGATACAGGATATTGCACCGAATCTTCTTCGAGCATTGCAGGATTATATTTCGGCCAAGGTTCATAGGTAAGTGTTTGTTTATTGCCATACATTTCCCACAATTCTTCGGCTAAGTGCGGTGCAAAGGGGGCAAGAATTTTTGCAAATTGCATTGCTGTTTCGGTACTTACTTTTCCTACTTTGTAGCACGTATTTGTAAACACCATCATTTGAGAAATTGCCGTATTGAATCTTAGATTTTCAATATCATCGGCAACTTTTTTAATTGTTTTGTGCAATTCTTTGAGTACCGTAGTATCATCAGCAAAACCTTGCTCAACATTGGAAGGTTCTGCAAAAAATCGGTACACACGAGCCAAGAAATTAAAGACACCTTTTACACCATTGTCAGCCCAAGGTTTGGTTGCATCGAGCGGCCCCATAAACATTTCATACAATCGAAGACTATCGGCTCCATATTTTGCTGTAACATCGTCGGGGTTCACAACATTTTTGAGCGATTTCGACATTTTTGCAACTATCTGTTTTAATTCTTCCCCGGTTTCAATATGATAAAACCCGCCATCACGTTCTTCTACTTTATCCGAAGGTATTTTTGCTCCATTTTTAGCTTCATATGCAAACGCCAATATCATTCCTTGATTATATAATTTCTGATATGGTTCATCGGTTGAAACTATCCCTAAATCAAACAATACTTTATGCCAAAAACGACTATACAACAAATGTAATACAGCATGTTCGGCACCACCTATATATAAATCTACCGGCATCCAATAATTTTCTGCAACTTTTGCAAACGGTTCGTTGTCATTGGTTGGGTCTATATATCTCAAATAATACCAACAAGAACCAGCCCACTGAGGCATAGTGTTGGTTTCGTATCGTCCTTTACGTCCGTTGGCATCAGTTATATATAACCAATCTTTGGCATTTGCCAATGGGGATTCTGCATCATCACCCGGTTCATATTTTTCGAGTACCGGCAAGTTATGTGGTAATTTGTCTACTTCTATTGTAGAAATTTCACCATCTTCCCAGTGAATGATAGGGAATGGTTCGCCCCAGTAGCGTTGGCGACTAAATAACCAATCACGAATTTTGTAATTTACGGTAGCTTTACCAATATTTTTAGAATCCAACCAAGAAATAATAGTAGCAATTCCGTCTTTCTTATTTTTTCCGTTTATATCAATTCCAAGTGTAGGATTTGCAGAATTTATATATGCTCCATCTTCTGTCCAACAAGCCTTACCTGCCAATACAAGTTCACGAGTTTGAGCGTCGGCACTGCGAGGGTCGAGTATGCAAATAATTGGAATATTGAATTTTTGGGCAAATTCAAAGTCGCGCGTATCGTGTGCCGGTACTGCCATAATAGCTCCGGTACCATATCCCATAAGCACATAATCGGCAATCCACACCGGTATTTTAGAGCCGGTAAGTGGATTAATTGCATATCTACCGGAAAACACCCCTGTTTTATCTTTTGCCAATTCGGTTCGGTCAAGATCTGATTTAAGAGCGGCTTGTTTAATATATGCCTCTACTTCTGTTTTTTTATCGCTGGTTACTATAGCCTTCACCATAGGATGCTCGGGAGCTATAACCATATACGTAGCACCAAATAGAGTATCGGGACGAGTTGTATACACGCGTAAAGAATCTGACAATCCATCCAAAGCAAATTCAACTTCAGCTCCAGTACTTCTGCCAATCCAGTTGCGTTGCATATCTTTCACCCCTTCGGGCCAGTCAACCGTATCGAGTCCTTGTAACAAACGCTCGGCATAATGCGGTATGCGAAGCATCCACTGTTTTAGGTTTTTCTTCGAAACTTGATTTCCACATTTTTCGTGGCTACCATCGTTCAACACCTCTTCGTTGGCACACACTGTTTTACAATGTGCACACCACCATACTTGAGCGTTGTCATAGTATGCAAGACGATTGTCGTTAATATATTTTGTTACCGCTTCGTTTCCTTGAGCAGATATTTCGGCAGGAATAGGTAATTCAGAAATTGGCCGCCCTTTTTGAGCAGCTTTGTCGAAATATGTGTTATACAATTGAATAAAAATCCACTGTGTCCATTTAAAATATTTAGGGTCGGTAGTATTTATTTCTCTATCCCAATCGTAGCTTAAGCCAAGAGCTTTAATCTGACGACGAAACGTATCGCAATTTTTTTGAGTAGTTATAGCAGGGTGTGTTCCCGTTTGTATAGCATATTGCTCGGCGGGCAACCCAAATGCATCCCAACCCATTGGGTGTAATACATTAAAACCATTCATACGTTTGTATCGACTTACAATATCTGATGCCGTATAGCCTTCGGGATGCCCTACGTGCAACCCTGCACCCGAGGGATAGGGAAACATATCGAGAGCATAAAACTTTGGTTTTGATGTATCTAATACAGTTTTGAACGTCTTATTGGTTTCCCAGTAGTCTTGCCATTTTTTTTCTATTTCGGTAAAATTGTATTCCATTGTATGAATTGTAAAAATTGAGGTGCGAAAATACAAAAAAGTTTAGAAACTGTTTAGATTTTGTATTTGAATAAAATTTTTGAATGTATAGATAAGAAAATGCAAGTATTTCTTACATTCCCCGCTTAAACTCCGAACACAATATTGCTGTTGCAACAGATACATTCAAAGACTCAGGCTTGTAAGTATGCAATGAAAATGTTGGTATATGCACAAAATTTGAAACGAATGGCAAAATCTCTTGCGATAAGCCATTGCCCTCATTTCCCATTACTAAAATTGCTTGTTTGGATAGTTGCAAATCATATACAGAAGCACCTTGCAAATCGGCAGCATATATTGGAATATGAGTATGTTGAGCCAAAAGTGTAGACAGGTTTGCATAGAGTACATGCACCCGAAATACCGACCCCATACTTGCTTGCACAACTTTAGGATTGTATATGTCTACAGTATCACTATTACACCACACTTGCCGCACACCAAACCAATCGGCTAATCGAATAATTGTACCTAAATTACCCGGGTCTTGTATAGTATCGAGAGCTATTACCAGTTCTGATTGTTCTAAAGGCAACGGATTTTCATTATATGACCCATGCACTAAAGCCCATGAATCCTGTGGCGATTTAAGCAATGAAATGGTTTCTATATCTTTAGCACTCGCCTCATACACATCAACATTAGCTAATATATTTGAATGTTCCTCTATCCATTCAGAACGAGCTACAATGCTATGAATTTTGTATTGCGAAACCAGTAATTCATCTATCATTTTATTACCTTCAACAATAAACAAACCATATTCTATTCTCACTTTTTTGGAAGCAAACGAACTAAAGAATTTTAATTTATTTTTACTTAACATGCTTTGAGTACGCTACAAAATCAAAATTAAAGAATTATTTTTGTCAAAAATAGGTAATTTGTTTACATATCGCAAACATATTAGATTTCAATTACAAAACATTTGCATAGTTGTTCTATTACTAGTAACAGCAAGTTGTTCTATTACTAAAAAAATACCCGATCAATCACAATTACTTACTAAAACCACTATTGACTGCGACCAGAAATCAATAGATACCGATGATATGAAAAATTATCTGCGGCAAAAGCCGAACAGAAAAACATTTTTCATAAAATATCATTTACGCATGTATTATCTTTTTGAACATGCAACAAGTAGTTTTGGCACAAAAATGCGTGAAAACGCCGGAGAACCACCGGTATTATTTGATGAACAATTACACGCACGTTCGCTCCAACAACTTACTTTGTATATGCACGAACGCGGATATTACAACGCAAATATTTCATCAGAAATAAAACCAAAAGGATTTCTAAAAAAAAAGGTAGCTGTAAGTTATACCGTAAAAGCCCATGAAGCATATACTATTTCATCTATTTCATACTCTATTCAAGATAGTGCCATTAGGCACATAATCGAAAAAAAAACATCAAAAAGTTTAATTAAACCTTCGATGCCTTTTGATATTTCAATTTTACGCGAAGAACAAAAACGACTAACAGCAATAATTAAAAATTCGGGATATTACACCTTTAACGAATCGAATATATATTTTACTGCAGATACTACAAAAGGTCCAAAGCACGTAGAAATAAGTATGACTATAAAGGAAAATTCAGACAGTCCTGATGGTAGTTATAAAAAATCTAAAATTCGTAATATTTACATTTATCCTGATTTTAATGCCGTAGAATCTATAAAACAAACTATTCAATACGATACTATACCATATACCTCAAACACATATTTTTTATATACAAATCCGTCATTTTTAAAACCCGAAGTAATTCAACGAGCCAACTATATTCACCCCGATTCATTATATTCGGCATCGGCAACTTTAAAAACACAACGACAATTAGTTCAAAACAAATTATTTAAACTTGTAACCATATCGTACAAACAAGTAGAAAATTCCAATAATGATTTTCAATATATAGATTGCTACATGTATATCACACCACATACACGCCAATCGTTTACCGCCGAAGTTGAAGGTACCAATACCGGAGGCGATTGGGGAGCCGAAATAAACACATCGTATATGCATAAAAATATTGCACGCGGTTCAGAAAATATTTATATAAAAGCTAAAGCATCGGGAGAATACAACAAAGCATTAAAAACAACAAACGAATCAACTCAGTTATTTAACTCGTTTGAATATGGAGGCGAAATAGGTTTTGAAACACCAATTTTTTTGTCTCCTATAAAACCTGCCAAATTTGACTACACATATAGACCGCGAACTAATATTGCCATAGCATATAATTATAATAAAACTGTAGATTATATAAAACCAACATTGCAAGTAAATTACGGATATACATGGTTTGGTAATAATTTTATAACTCACAATTTCAAACCAATAGATATTAGTTATATTAAGATTGATAAACCTTCGGAGCGATTGAAACTATATATCGAAAAAAACAATTATATTAAATATAGTTTTGAAGACTATATGATATATGCAACCAATTACACCTATATTTATTATAATCGCAAACCAAATTCCCTTCAAAATTATCAATACATAAAATTATTTGCAGAAACTTCGGGAAATGCTCTACATGCTTTATACAGTAGTTTAGACACTTCTAATCAAAAAAATTCATACCAAACCTTTAATGTGAATTTTGCACAGTTTGCGAAAATTGAAACTGACTTACGGTATTATCAAGTATTTTCAAAGCAATCAATGGCTGTATACCGTATATTTGCCGGAATGGCAGTTCCATACCTAAATTCTGAAGGGTTACCTAGTGTAAAAAAATATTACGCCGGAGGAGCTAATAGTATGCGAGCGTGGGCTAACAGATCATTAGGACCAGGTTCATACCAAGATACCACCGGAGGATTTGCTTACTATATGGGCGATATAAAATTAGAAGCAAATATAGAAGCTCGATTTCATATGTTTTGGTATATAGACGGTGCTCTCTTTTTAGATATTGGAAATATTTGGTCATTCAATGACAATTCGTTAGTCGGAGCAGAATTTTTTGCTTCCAAATTTGCAAAAGAATTTGCTGTAGGTACAGGATACGGTTTACGATTCGACTTTTCATTTTTAGTATTACGCCTTGATTTAGGACTAAAACTTAAAGAACCATATATAATTCAAGGAACCAATTCATCAGTAATTTGGGGAAACAGACCAATTACTAGTGATGATTTTAACTTAAATATTGCAATTGGATATCCATTTTAAAGGTTTTTTCGAAAAAAAGTTTTTTTTTTGTAAAAAAACTACAAATATGCTTGAAAAACGAAAGATACTTATATACTTATTTTTACTATTCTCCACGCAATTATTAGCTACTACAGAGCTACAATTTACTGTTCATACAGGAAATGTATCAGCACAAAATAATGATTGCTTTGCCGAAATTTCTGATATACAAAATGGACAGGCACCTTATACATTTCAATGGAGCAAAAAAGATATTCCGTTAACTTCGAACAAAGCATATGACCTCCATGAAGGGACTGAATATACTATAAAAGTTAGCGATGCATTAGGATCAACAACTACAAAAACATTCATAATCCCCCCTTCATCATCAACGGAAAAGATAAACCACTTTTTTGGTAGCATGGTTGACATTATAGCATCAGTACTTATGGTAGATATTTTTGCATTACTTCACATGTACGACCCTATTATTTACGACACACAAGGCAACCCTCTATTGCACCCAAACGGATCGCCCAAACAAACCAATATACCCCTTATTGTAGTATGGTTATTCTTAGGAGCTTTATATTTTACTTTACGATTTAAATTTATAAATATTCACGGCTTTATACACTCTATTCATTTAGTTAGGGGAAAATACGACAAACCCGAAGATAAAGGACAATTATCACATTTTCAAGCATTAGCTACAGCATTATCGGCTACAGTTGGATTAGGTAATATTGCCGGTGTAGCATTAGCTATAGGTATAGGTGGACCGGGAGCAACATTTTGGATGATACTTATGGGAATATTAGGAATGTCTTCCAAATTTACCGAAGCTGCTCTTGGAGTAAAATATCGTAGAATTAATAAAAATGGTGAAGTATCCGGCGGCCCTATGTATTATTTACAATATGTATTTGGTACTCGTACATATATACGCAAAAAAATGGGTAAAGCATTAGCAATATTTTTTGCAATTTTATTAATAGGTAGTTCTCTGGGAGGCGGCAATATGTTTCAGGCAAATCAATCATTTTCAAATATTGCTCAAATGATACCCTCATTACAAAATCATTCTATTCTTTTTGGATTTGGATTAGCTTTTTTAGTAGGCATAGTTATATTGGGAGGAATTACTAGTATTGCTAAAGTTACTAGTAAAATAGTACCAATTATGGCAGGAATATACCTTATTACAGGATTAATCATCATATTTTCAAATTTTTCGCATATAGAAACAGTTGCAAAAGCCATATACAACGGAGCATTTCATGCAAGTTCAGTTTATGGTGGTCTTATTGGAGTAATGGTAATGGGTATACAACGAGCCGCTTTTAGTAATGAAGCCGGTATAGGTTCGGCGGCAATAGCACACTCAACCGTAAAAACACAAAAGCCAGTAAGCGAAGGATTTGTTGCATTACTAGAGCCTTTTATCGATACTGTTGTAATATGCTCACTTACAGCATTTGTTCTTATCTTTACAGGATACTATTCACCAGAAATTACAGCACAATTCCAAGGAGCAAACTTAACATCAGAAGCATTTGGCAGTGTATTTCCTTGGTTTAAATGGGTACTTTTAATAACAATCCTACTTTTCGCATATTCCACACTTATTTCTTGGTCGTACTATGGAATTAAAGGTTTCGATTTTTTATTTGGCTCATTGTGCGAAAAATTATTCAACAATCGTTCTATAGCTGAAAAAGCTTATAAAATTTTATTCCTTTCATTTATAATAGTTGGAACCGCATCGAGCAATTCAAATGTTGTTGATTTTTCAGATATGATGCTGCTCTGTATGGCATTCCCCAATATGATAGGTTTAGTCGTATTTGCACCGCGACTTCAAAAAGATTTGCAAAAATATTGGATGCAAGTAAAAAATAAAACTCTAACAAGCAATTCCAAGTGATTTCAAAACGAATAGCATACAATATACTTTCGTTCATGCTTGTATTTGCAATTGCAATTGCATTGTACATATGTATACCTCACAAACCCATTTTGCATGAAACCAAACAAGTAACTGATTCCACACAAGGTATACAAAACAATGAAACAACACAAGCAAAACAAAAAAAAATCAATCCAAATACTGCAACATTTGAAGAATTATGTAGTATAGGATTTTCAAAAAAACAAGCATATAATTGCTTGAATTACATTAAAGCCGGAAATACATTTACAACAGTTGAAGATCTAAAAAAATTATATACATTGACGCCGGAAGATTTTAAAAAACTTTCGTTACACCTATACATACCTCAAACTAAAAAAAACAACAGAGAACATAAAGAATTTACAGAACAGTTCGAAAAAAAATCTAAAAACATATATACCGTTTCGCTTAACACATGTGATTCGGCAGAATTAACAAAAATACCCGGCATTGGAGGATTTAGAGCAAAAAAAATAATTGAATACCGGTTAAAACTTGGAGGATTTTATTCTATTAATCAATTACGAAGCATATATAGTTTTGACTCTCTAGTAATAGAAAAAATTACACCGTATATATCTATTGACACATCGCACATACAAAAAATACAAATAAACAAAGCAAATTTTAAGGAAATGCAAGCTCATCCATATATATCATACAATCAAGCAAAACATATTATGGAGTACCGAAAAATTGTTGGAAGAATTGAATCGATTGAAGAATTACAAAAAAATAATATACTTAAACCAGAAGAATTTGAAATATTAAAATATTATATCAAAACATTTTAGTGAAAATATTTGTTCATTCAATCCGAAGTTTATACATTTGCAACCCATTTTTAAAAATTAAATTTAATTATAAGGAGTAAAAATATGATTATTGTACCTATCAAAGAAGGTGAAAACATCGACAGAGCGTTAAAAAAATTTAAACGTAAATTCGAGAAAACAGGCGTTGTAAAAGAATTGAGAAGTCGTCAAGCGTTTACAAAACCATCAATTAAACTTAGAGAACAAAAAATAAAAGCTGTTTACAAACAACAATTGCAACTAACAGATGAGCAATAATTCCTTACACAAGGAATTATTACAAAAATTTTTGAACTACTTAGAATTCGAAAAAAGGAGTTCAAAACATACTGTTATTTCATATTCAAATGATATTTTGAATTTTTTACAATCTGTAGAAACTATAGATATTGATAAAATACAAGATTCCGACATTCGAGTATGGATTGTTAGCTTATCGGAAAATAATCATTCACCGCGAAGCATAAACAGAAAAATTACTGCTGTTCGATCTTTTTTTGTGTATTTACAAAAATTTGATATTATACAAAAAAATCCTGCAGCTAAAATTCATGCACTAAAAACAAAAAAACGATTACCATTGTTTATTGAGAAAAAAAACATGAGTAATCTTTTTAATGAAGTAGTATTTGAAGATAATTTTGTTGGATTACGAGATAAATTAATATTAGATTTATTATATTCAACAGGCATGCGGCGAGCTGAATTAGTATCGCTGCAAATAAGTTCATTCGATTTTGGGAATAAAACGGTAAAAATTCTTGGCAAACGTAACAAAGAACGAATAGTGCCAATAGTACCGGAACTCATTAGTTGTATACAAAAGTATTTACAAGAGAGAGCAAAAATTGCACAATCCAATACTTATGTAATACTAACTGAAAAAGGAGCTCCAGCATACGAACAAATGATTTACCGAATTGTAAAAAAATATTTGGGACAAGTTACTACATTGGATAAAAAAAGCCCGCACATATTACGGCATACATGTGCAACGCATTTATTAAACAATGGGGCAGATTTACATGACATTAAAGAATTACTTGGTCATGCTAATTTATCGGCGACACAAATATATACTCATAATTCATTTGAAAAATTAAAAGATATTTATAAACAATCTCATCCGAGAAATTAATTGTAAAAAGAATATGGAAATAAAAATTCAATCAGTCGGATTTAAAGCAGATGCAAAACTTAAAGATTTTACAACTGCAAAAATAAACAAATTAGACACTTTTTCAGATTCATTAATTAATTCTGAAGTCTTTTTTAAAGTAATAAACACGCAATCCGATGAAAACAAAGAAGTAGAGATTCGAATTGCAATACCGGGAAATGATTTGTTTGCAAAAAAACATGCAAAATCTTTTGAAGAGGCTGTAGATATAGCAGTAGAAGCACTTCGTTCACAAATTTCGAAAATGAAAGGTAAACAAGAGAAAAAATAAATTTAAATTTCTTTTGTTTTAAAAAAAAAAAATTAAATTTGCAGTCCGAATTTTGGGGAGGCAAAACTCTATGAGTTCTGAATGCCGATGTAGCTCAGGGGTAGAGCGTTTCCTTGGTAAGGAAGAGGTCATGGGTTCAATTCCCATCATTGGCTCAAAATAAAGAAGTAAAATTATATGTTTAAAAAATAAATATTTATTACAATGGCTAAAGAAAAATTTGATAGGTCAAAACCACACGTAAACATTGGTACAATTGGACACGTTGACCATGGTAAAACAACTTTAACTGCAGCGATAACTACAGTTTTAGCAAAAAAAGGTTTGTCAGAAATGAGAAGTTTCGATTCTATCGATAACGCTCCTGAAGAAAAAGAAAGAGGTATTACAATCAATACATCTCACGTTGAGTATCAAACGGCAAATCGTCACTATGCACACGTTGACTGTCCAGGTCACGCGGATTATGTAAAAAACATGGTTACCGGTGCAGCTCAAATGGACGGTGCTATTCTTGTAGTAGCAGCAACTGATGGTCCAATGCCCCAAACACGTGAGCATATCCTTTTAGCACGTCAGGTAAACGTACCAAAACTTGTTGTATTTATGAACAAAGTTGACATGGTAGACGATGCTGAAATGTTAGAATTAGTTGAAATGGAAGTTCGTGAATTATTATCATTCTATGAATTCGATGGAGACAATACACCAATTATTCAAGGTTCTGCATTAGGAGGTTTGAATGGGGAAGAAAAATGGGAAGAAAAAATAATGGAGTTAATGAATGCTGTAGATACATGGATGCCTATTCCTGCACGTGAAGTTGAAAAACCATTCTTAATGCCGGTTGAAGACGTGTTCTCAATTACAGGTCGTGGAACTGTTGCAACAGGTAGAATTGAAACTGGCATTATCAAAACAGGTGAAGAGATGGCAATTATTGGTTTTGGAGGAAATCTAAAATCAACATGTACCGGTGTTGAAATGTTCCGTAAAATTCTTGACGAAGGACAAGCTGGTGATAACGTAGGTATATTATTACGTGGTATAGATAAAAACCAAGTTAAACGTGGTATGGTTATTTGTAAACCAGGTTCAATAACACCTCACAAAAAATTCAAAGCAGAAATTTATGTGCTTAAAAAAGAAGAAGGTGGTCGTCATACTCCATTCCATAACAAATATCGTCCACAGTTCTATATTAGAACAACAGACGTTACAGGTGAAATTAATTTACCTGCTGGAGTAGAAATGGTAATGCCGGGCGATAACGTTACAATTACAGTAGACTTAATTGCACCTGTAGCTATTAACCAAGGATTACGTTTTGCAATCCGTGAAGGTGGTAGAACAGTTGGAGCTGGTCAAGTAACAGAAATTATAGAATAATAATTATAACATACAAGAGATTTTGAATATTCAAAATCTCTTGTATATTTAGGGGTGTAGTTCAGTTGGTAGAGCGTTGGTCTCCAAAACCAAAAGTCGCGAGTTCGAATCTTGCCGCCCCTGCAAAAATTTATTACAATGGGAATAAAAACGTACGTTAAAGAATCTTATACTGAGCTGGCTCATAAAGTGTCATGGCCTTCGGCTAAAGAATTACAGTCAAGTGCAATAATTGTGTTGGTTGCAACATTTATATTTGCACTTATAGTAATGGTTATGGATTTTTCTTTTTCACTCGTAATGAAAGACGTGATTTATAAATTTTTTCATTAAAAGATAGTTGCAATAAGCATGAACAATATAGATAAAAAATGGTATGTCGTTAGAGCAATTAGCGGAAAAGAAAAAAAAGTAAAAGAGCTCATTAACGTAGAAATTATCAGAAACAATTTAGAAGCGTATGTTTCTCAAATTTTAATTCCAACCGAAAAAGTATTTCAAATTCGCAATGGAAAAAAAATAAGTAAAGAACGAAGTTTTTTTCCTGGATATGTGCTTATAGAAGCTGCATTGGTAGGTGAAGTACCTCACGTAATAAAAAATGTAAACGGAGTAATAGGATTTTTAGGTACAGAAAAAGGTGGAGATCCTGTACCTTTAAGAATATCAGAAGTAAATCGAATTCTTGGTAAAGTAGACGAATTAGCTGAAAGCGAAGAGGAATCAACAGTACCTTTTGTAGTAGGCGAAGTTGTAAAAGTAACCGATGGACCATTCAACAGCTTCTCTGGAATAATTGAAGAAATTAATGAAGAGAAGAAAAAATTAAAAGTAATGGTTAAAATTTTCGGTCGCAAAACACCTTTAGAATTAGGATTTATGCAAGTTGAAAAGGAATCGTAAAAAATAATAAAGTAGTAAAGCGTTATGGCAAAAGAAGTACAGGCATTAATTAAATTGCAGATAAAAGGTGGTGCTGCAAACCCTTCCCCTCCGGTAGGACCGGCTTTGGGTTCCAAAGGGGTAAATATAATGGAATTTTGTAAGCAATTCAATGCAAGAACTCAAGATCAAGCAGGAAAAGTATTACCGGTAATTATAACCGTTTATTCCGACAAATCATTTACATTCATCATTAAAACTCCTCCGGTTGCAATTCAATTAATGGAAATTGCAAAATTAAAAGGCGGATCGGCAGAGCCAAACCGAAAAAAAGTTGCAAGTGTAACTTGGGCTCAAGTAAAAGCAATTGCCGAAGCAAAAATGCCGGATTTAAATTGTTTTACAATAGAATCTGGAATGAAAATGGTAGCTGGAACAGCTCGAAGCATGGGTATAACTATTGAAGGAGAAATTCCTTCTGTTTAAAATTATTGGAATCATGAAGCTTACAAAAAACAGAAAAAGTATACTTGAAAAGATAGAACCTAATAAGGCATATACAATTCAGGAAGCTGCAAAATTGTTGAAAGATATTACAACAACAAAATTTGACGCATCAGTTGATTTAGATGTACGTTTAGGTGTAGACCCGCGTAAAGCTAACCAAATGGTTCGAGGTGTAGTAACATTACCTCATGGAACCGGAAAACAAGTACGTGTATTAGTATTGTGTACGCCCGATAAAGAAAAAGAGGCTAAAGATGCTGGTGCAGACTATGTTGGACTTGACGAATTTATTGATAAAATAAAAGGTGGTTGGACTGATATTGATGTAATTATAACAATGCCTACAGTAATGGCTAAAGTTGGTGCATTAGGTAGAGTTTTAGGCCCACGTGGTTTAATGCCAAACCCTAAAAGCGGAACCGTAACAATGGAAGTAGGTAAAGCTGTAGAAGAAGTAAAATCAGGTAAAATTGACTTTAAAGTTGACAAATACGGTATTGTTCATTCGTCAATAGGTAAAGCATCGTTTGAACCTGAAAAATTAGTTGATAATGCAAATGAATTTTTAAGCATTATTAATAAATTAAAACCTTCATCGGCAAAAGGAACATACATTAAAAGTATCTATATTTCAACTACTATGAGTCCGGGTATTCTTGTAGATACGAAATCATTTGTTTAATTTTTTGAAAACAGGAGTATAAAAATCATGGATATAGCACAAAAACGAGATATAGTAGAAAGTATAGTTCAAAAAATCAACGAAAACGGACATTTCTACATTACCGATATTGAAGCATTAAATGCTGAAGATACAAGTAATTTACGAAGAAAGTGTTTTGAAAACGACATTGAAATTGTTGTTGTTAAAAACACATTATTCAAAAAAGCATTAGAACAAATAGGTGGCGATGATTATCAAGAATTATATGGTGTATTAAAAGGTACTACATCAGTTTTATTCTGTAAAACCGCTAACATTCCTGCAAAACTAATAAAAGATTTTAGAAACGAAGGAAAACAAAAACCTGTTTTAAAAGGAGCATTTGCTCAACAATCAATTTATATTGGTGATGATCAATTAGATTCATTAGTATCTATAAAATCAAAAGAAGAACTTATCGGCGATATCGTACTTCTTCTTCAATCACCAATGCAACAACTTATTGGGCAGCTTAGTTCAGGCAAAAATACAATTGCAGGTATCGTAAAAACATTATCTGAAAAGGAATAATTAAATAATAATAAAGTACAGTAAATTAAATCATTCAAAGACATGGCAGATTTAAAAAAATTAGCAGAAGAATTAGTAAATCTAAGCGTAAAAGACGTTAAAGAATTAGCAGATATTCTTAAAGAAGAATATGGTATTGAACCAGCAGCAGCAGCAGTAGCTGTAGCGGCACCGGCAGCTGGTGGTGCTGCAGCAGGAGCGGCAGCAGCAGAGCAAACTGAATTTGATGTAATATTAAAATCAGGTGGTGCAGCTAAATTGCAAGTTGTAAAAGTTGTAAAAGACATTACCGGTCTTGGACTTAAAGAAGCAAAAGACATAGTTGACGGTGCTCCAAAAGCAGTAAAAGAAAAAGTATCTAAAGAAGATGCTGAAAACATTAAAAAACAATTAGAAGAAGCTGGAGCAGAAGTTGAACTTAAATAAGAATACCAATTTCTTATAAAATAGGGTTTAAGTCATGATAACGTGACTTAAACCTTTTCTCATTTTACATATATTAAGTTCAAATTTTATACTTTTGCAATGGAAACAAAGGAGAGAATTAGCTTCGCATCAATTAAAAACAAACTTGAATATCCAGATTTTTTGGAGATTCAAATAAAGTCGTTTAATGAATTTTTTAAAATAGATTCAACTCCTGAAGAACGCAAGTACGAGGGGTTAAGTTCAGTATTTAATGAAAACTTCCCTATTGCTGATACACGCAATAATTTTATATTAGAGTTTCTTGATTATCAGCTGGATCCACCTCGATATTCTATTGAAGAATGTCTAGACAGAGGTCTAACATTTAGTGTTCCGCTCAAGGCAAAACTTAAGTTATATTGTACAGATCCCGAACACGAAGATTTTGATACAGTAGTTCAAGATGTTTATCTTGGAACAATTCCATTTATGACTCCTCGCGGAACTTTTGTAATAAATGGAGCAGAACGTGTTGTAGTTTCACAATTACATCGTTCACCAGGTGTATTCTTTGGACAAAGTATGCACGCAAATGGTACTAAATTGTACTCTGCACGTGTTATTCCGTTTAAAGGTTCATGGATTGAATTTGCTACAGACATAAATAATGTAATGTATGCATATATCGATCGAAAGAAAAAATTGCCGGTAACAACATTGTTCCGTGCTATTGGATTCGAGAGTGATAAAGATATTCTCGAAATATTTAATCTTGCCGAAGAAGTTAAAGTTTCTAAAACAGGATTAAAGAAAATTGTTGGTAGAAAATTAGCAGCTCGTGTTTTAAAATCATGGATTGAAGATTTTGTTGATGAAGATACCGGTGAGGTAGTATCAATAGAACGAAATGAAGTGATTATCGAACGTGAAGTTATTATTGAAAATGACCATATTGATGAAATAGTTGATTCTGGTCAAAAAACAATTTTAATTCATCGTGAAGATCAAAATTCAGCTGATTATGATATAATATACAATACTCTCCAAAAAGACCCTTGCAACTCTGAAAAAGAAGCTGTATTTCATATCTATCGTCAATTACGAAATGCTGAGCCACCAGATGAAGCAACAGCTCGTGATGTAATAGATAAATTATTCTTTTCTGACAAACGATATGATTTAGGTGAAGTTGGTCGTTACCGTATAAATACTAAATTATATAGTGGTCCTGATGTTGAAGGTGAAAAAGAAGATATTCGAGTATTAACTAAACGTGATATCATTCACATTATTAAATATTTAATTCAGCTTATAAATTCTAAAGCTGATGTTGATGATATTGACCATTTAAGTAACCGACGTGTGAGAACTGTTGGTGAACAATTACATAATCAATTTGGTGTAGGATTAGCTCGTATGGCTCGTACAATTCGTGAACGCATGAATGTTCGTGACAACGAAGTATTTACTCCTATTGATTTAATTAATTCAAAAACATTATCTTCTGTTATAAATTCCTTCTTCGGAACCAATCAGCTTTCTCAGTTTATGGATCAAACAAATCCACTGGGAGAAATGACTCACAAACGACGGTTATCTGCATTAGGTCCGGGTGGTTTATCCCGCGAAAGAGCTGGATTTGAGGTGCGTGACGTTCATTACACTCACTACGGTCGTTTATGTCCAATCGAAACACCTGAAGGTCCAAATATTGGTCTTATTTCTTCGTTGTGTGTTTACGCTAAAATAAATGAACTTGGATTTATTGAAACTCCCTATCGTAATGTTAAAGACGGAGTAGTAGATTTATCAAACGAAGGCGTTTTCTATTTAAGTGCCGAAGAAGAAGAAGGAAAAATTATAGCACAAGCAAATGCTCCATTACATGATAATGGGAAATTTGTAAATAATAGAATTAAATCTCGTTTAGAAGCAGATTATCCACTTTCGACTCCTGAAGAAATTGATATGATGGATGTTGCTCCAAACCAAATTACTTCAATTGCGGCATCGCTTATTCCATTCTTAGAACATGATGATGCTAACCGTGCTTTGATGGGTTCAAACATGATGCGTCAGTCTGTTCCTTTATTAAAAGCCGAAGCTCCAATTGTTGGTACAGGTATAGAACGTCAAGTTATCAAAGATTCTCGAATTCAAGTTTCTGCAGAAGGAAATGGAATAATAGAATATGTTGATGCAAATGAAATTCGTGTTCGATATGACCAAACTGAAGATGAAGCTTTTGTTACTTTTGAAGAAAATTTAAAAACATACAGCATAATAAAATTCCGAAAAACGAATCAAAATACTTGTATTAATCTTCGTCCAATTGTAAAAAAAGGCGAACGAGTAGTAAAAGACCAAAGTTTAACCGAAGGCTATTCAACACAAAATGGAGAATTAGCAATTGGGAAAAACCTCAAAGTAGCTTTTATGCCTTGGAAAGGATACAATTTTGAAGATGCTATCGTAATTTCAGAACGTATTGTACGTGAAGATATATTAACTTCGATACATATTGATGAGCATTTATTGGAAGTTCGTGATACAAAACGTGGTCTCGAAGAATTTACTTCAGATATTCCAAATGTAAGTGAAGAAGCTATTAAAAACCTAGACGAAAATGGTTTAATTCGAGTTGGTGCTAATATAAAACCGGGTGATATTTTAATTGGTAAAATTACCCCAAAAGGAGAATCAGATCCTTCACCTGAAGAAAAACTATTACGTGCAATATTTGGTGATAAAGCAGGTGACGTAAAAGATGCGTCTCTTAAAGCTCGACCTTCTTTATATGGAACTGTAATTGATAAAAAATTATTTACACGTACTATTAAAGATAGAAAATCAAGAGCTAACGAAAAACCTATTCTTACAAAATTCAAATCTGATTTTGATTTAGACGCAGATAAACTTAAATCTGTATTGGTAGATAAATTATTTACTCTCGTAAACGGAAAAACATCTCAAGGTGTAAAAGATTATTCGGGTAATATAATAATAGCTAAAGGTGCCAAATTCACACAAAAAGCATTACATGAAATTGAAGATTATACCTATGTTGTAACCGATAAATGGACAACTGATATTTCTAAAAATGACGTAATTTCTAAATTATTAGTAAATTACTGTAAAAAATTAAAAGAAATAGAAGGCGAATATAAACGCAAAGTATTTAGTGTAACCGTAGGTGATGAATTACCAGCAGGGATTATGCAACTTGCTAAAGTTTATATAGCTCAAAAACGTAAATTAAAAGTAGGAGATAAAATGGCAGGTCGCCATGGTAACAAAGGTATTGTATCTAAAGTTGTTCGCGACGAAGATATGCCATTTTTAGAAGACGGTACCATTGTAGACATTGTTTTAAATCCACTTGGTGTACCTTCTCGTATGAATTTAGGTCAAATTTACGAAACCGTATTAGGTTGGGCGGGTAAAGAACTTGGGATAAATTTTGCAACACCAATATTTGATGGTGCTACTCTCGATGAAATTACCGAATATACCCGTAAAGCCGGTATTCCAGATTTTGGTAAAACATATTTACATGATGGTGGTACTGGCGAAAAATTCGATCAGCCTGCAACTGTTGGTATAATTTATATGTTAAAACTTGGACACTTAATCGACGATAAAATGCATGCTCGTTCAATTGGTCCGTATTCCCTCATTACCCAACAACCTTTAGGTGGTAAAGCTCAATTTGGTGGTCAACGTTTTGGTGAAATGGAGGTTTGGGCTATCGAAGCATTTGGGGCATCAAATATACTTCAAGAGATTTTGACATTAAAATCAGATGATGTATATGGTAGAGCTAAAGCATACGAATCGATTGTTAAAGGTGAACCTCTTCCAATACCTGGATTACCAGAATCTTTCAATGTATTATTACATGAATTACGCGGTTTAGGTTTAAATATGGATTTTGAATAAAAACCACTTATATTAATTATTTAAAAAGGATTTAAATATATGGCTTTCAGAAAAGATAACAAAATAAAAAATAACTTTTCAAAAATCACTATAAGCCTTGCTTCTCCCGAAGATATTCTGGAGCGTTCAAGTGGTGAAGTTTTAAAACCGGAAACTATTAATTACAGAACATACAAACCCGAACGTGACGGTTTGTTTTGTGAACGTATTTTTGGCCCGGTAAAAGATTATGAATGTCATTGCGGAAAGTACAAACGTATTCGCTATAAAGGCATTATTTGTGACCGATGCGGTGTAGAAGTAACCGAGAAAAAAGTTCGACGTGAACGTATAGGACATATAAATTTAACAGTACCGGTTGCTCATATATGGTATTTCCGTTCATTACCTAATAAAATTGGATATTTATTAGGCTTACCTACAAAGAAACTTGACGCTATAATTTATTACGAGCGATTTGTTGTAGTTCAGCCCGGAATTAAAGCGGCAGATGGTATTCAAGTTGGAGATTTCTTATCGGAAGAAGAATACTTAGATATAGTTGAAACTTTACCAAAAGAAAATGAACTACTCGATGACGAAGATCCAAACAAATTTATTGCAAAAATGGGTGCCGAAGCTCTCGAAGATTTATTAAAACGATTAGATTTAGACGGGTTATCATATTCATTGCGAGACCAAGCAAGCAAGGAAACTTCGCAACAGCGTAAAAATGAAGCTCTTAAAAGACTTCAAGTAATTGAAGCATTTAGAGACTCGAAGGGTAAAAATAAACCCGAATGGATGATAGTAAAATGCGTACCCGTAATTCCTCCAGAATTACGTCCACTTGTTCCACTTGATGGAGGTCGTTTTGCTACTTCAGATTTGAATGATTTATATCGTAGAGTAATTATTCGAAATAATCGTTTAAAACGACTTATAGAAATTAAAGCTCCAGAAGTTATTCTTCGTAACGAAAAACGGATGTTGCAAGAAGCTGTAGATTCGCTATACGACAACTCAAGAAAAGCAAATGCTGTAAAAACAGATGCAAACAGAGCTTTAAAATCATTAAGCGATAGTTTAAAAGGTAAACAAGGTCGTTTCCGTCAAAACTTATTAGGAAAACGTGTTGACTATTCAGCTCGTTCAGTAATTGTTGTAGGTCCGGATTTACGATTACATGAATGTGGACTTCCAAAAGAAATGGCAGCAGAATTATACAAACCATTTATTATCAGAAAACTTATAGAACGTGGAGTTGTAAAAACAGTAAAATCTGCCAAAAAAATAGTTGATAGAAAAGATCCTATTGTGTGGGACATTTTAGAAAATGTATTAAAAGGTCATCCGGTATTACTTAACCGTGCCCCTACTCTTCACCGTTTAGGTATTCAAGCATTCCAACCTAAAATGATTGAAGGTAAAGCTATTCAATTACACCCACTTGTATGTACTGCATTTAATGCCGATTTTGATGGTGACCAAATGGCAGTTCATTTACCATTGGGAAATGCAGCTATACTTGAAGCACAATTATTAATGCTTTCATCACACAATATTTTAAACCCTGCGAATGGAGCTCCTATTATGGTGCCTTCACAAGACATGGTGCTTGGTTTATATTATATAACCAAGGAACGAAAAGGAGCAAAAGGTGAGGGGTCTATTTTTTATTCTGCTGAAGAAACTATCATTGCATATAACGAACAAAAAGTTGAATTACATGCCATTGTTAAAGTACTTCATACTGATATGAATGGCAAAAAATCAATAATTGAAACAACTGTAGGACGTATAATTTTCAACGAAATTGTTCCTGAAGAAGTTGGTTATATCAATGAAATTTTAACTAAAAAATCTCTTCGTGAAATTATCGGTAATGTATTAAAAGTTGCCGGTACTGCCAAAGCTGCAAAATTCCTTGACGAAATGAAAAATCTTGGATATAGTATGGCATTCAAAGGTGGTCTATCATTTAATCTTTCGGACGTAATAATTCCAAAAGAAAAAGAAGAATTAGTAGCTGCCGGATATCAACAAGTAGAAGAAGTATTGGCTAATTATAACATGGGATTTATTACAAATAATGAGCGATACAATCAAATTATTGATATTTGGACACATACCAATGCAAGTTTAACTAATATTGTAATGAAACAAATTAGTTCTGACAAACAAGGATTTAACTCGGTATACATGATGCTTGATTCTGGAGCTCGTGGATCTAAAGAGCAAATTCGTCAGTTATGCGGTATGCGTGGTCTTATGGCAAAACCTCAAAAATCAGGTTCTACCGGAAACGAAATTATTGAAAACCCTATTCTTTCGAACTTTAAAGAAGGTCTTTCTGTATTAGAGTATTTCATATCTACTCACGGTGCTCGTAAAGGTTTGGCCGATACAGCTTTAAAAACTGCAGATGCTGGGTATTTAACACGTCGTTTGGTTGATGTGTCACAAGATGTAGTTATTAATCAAGAAGATTGTGGTACATTGCGAGGGCTTATAGCTACAGCTATTAAAAACAACGACGAAATCGTAGAAACATTATACGATAGAATCTTAGGAAGAACATGTGTTCATGATATTTATCATCCCCAAACAGGTAAACTTATTATATCGTCTGGTGATGAAATAACTGAAGATATTGCACTAATTATTGAAGACTCTCCAATTGAACAAGTAGAAATACGTTCGGTACTTACTTGCGAATCTCGTAAAGGCGTATGTGCAAAATGCTATGGTAGAAATTTAGCTACAGCACGTATGGTTCAAAAAGGTGAAGCTGTTGGTGTTATTGCAGCACAATCAATTGGTGAGCCAGGTACACAGCTTACATTAAGAACTTTCCACGTAGGTGGTACCGCATCTAATATTGCAGCAGAATCATCAATTATTTCTAAATATGAAGGTATTATTGAAATAGATGAATTACGAACTGTAGCATCAGAAGATGAAACCGGTAAAAAAGTAAATATTGTAATTGGTCGATTGGGTGAGTTAAAAGTTGTTGATAAAAATACAGGTATTGTTTTAACTTCTCAAAATATACCTTACGGTTCAAAATTATATATAAACCCTGGTGATGTTGTAGAAAAGGGAACTTTATTATGTAATTGGGATCCATATAATGCATCTATTATTTCTGAATCTGCGGGTAAAATTGCTTTTGAAAACGTAACTGAAGGTATTACATTTAAAAAGGAAACTGATGAGCAAACAGGATTTGAAGAAAAAGTAATTGTTGAAGCTAAAGATAAAACTAAAAACCCTGTTATTAAAATTATAGATAAAACAGGTGAAGTTATTCACAACTACAACTTACCTGTTGGTGCTCACATTTCTGTTAACGAAGGTGAAAAAGTAAAAGCAGGTCAAATTCTTGTGAAAATACCTCGTGCAGTAGGAAAATCAAGTGATATTACCGGTGGTTTACCACGTGTAACCGAATTATTTGAAGCTCGTAATCCATCAAATCCTGCAATCGTATCTGAAATTGACGGTGAAATTTCGTTTGGAAAAATTAAACGAGGTAACCGTGAAATTACTGTTACATCAAAAACTGGCGAAGTTAAAAAATATCTTGTTCCTTTATCTAAACAAATATTAGTTCAAGAAAATGACTATGTAAAAGCCGGTATTTGTTTATCAGACGGAGCAATAACACCATCAGATATTCTTGCTATTAAAGGGCCTACGAAAGTTCAAGAGTACATTGTTAACGAAGTACAAGAAGTATATCGATTGCAAGGTGTGAAAATCAATGACAAACATTTTGAAGTTATTGTTCGTCAAATGATGCGTAAGGTAGAAATTATAGATCCGGGAGATAGTAAATTCCTTGAAAAACAAATTTGTGACCGTTGGGAATTTATGGAGGAAAACGATTGGATTTATGATAAAAAAGTTATTGTAGATTCTGGCGATTCTGAAACACTACGTCCTGGACAAATAGTGACTGCGAGAAGATTGCGCGACGAAAATTCTCAACTTAAACGTAAAGACCTTAAACTTGTTCAGGTTCGCGATGCTCAACCTGCAACTGCAAGTCAAATTTTACAAGGTATTACACGTGCAGCTCTTCAAACTCATAGCTTTATATCTGCAGCATCGTTCCAAGAAACTACCAAAGTTCTAAATGAAGCAGCAATAAATGGTAAAGTTGATGAATTAGAAGGTTTGAAAGAAAACGTAATTGTAGGACACAAAATTCCTGCAGGTACTGGTTTGCGCGACTACGAAAATATAATTGTAGGCTCAATGGAAGATTTTCAGAAATTGAAAAAGTAATAAATTAAGCATATAATTTTCTCATAAAAAAAAGTCATATTGGGATTTCTCAGTATGACTTTTTTTTATACATTTACTGTATATAAAAAAAACATACATTATGGAAGATAAAAAACAACAACTGAATATTGAACTTTCAGAAGAAATTGCACAGGGCATATATTCAAATTTAGCTATAATAACACATTCTAATTCGGAATTTGTAGTTGATTTTGTAAGATTAATGCCCGGCATACCAAAAGCTAGCGTTAAATCAAGAATTATTTTAACGCCGGAGCATGCAAAAAAATTATTGTTTGCATTGCAAGATAATATTACAAAATTTGAAGCAATTAACGGAAAAATTAAAATAACTGAAGGTCCCGGAGGTGGAGCTATGCCTCTAAATTTTGGTCCAAATACGGCACAAGCATAATATGCGTTGGCTATTTATTTTTTATATTTTTTTACTTTTTGGTTCGTGTAAACAACAAAAAATTGTTTCGAACTATAATACCCCGATTGCCGAAATAGAAACATATTATTCTATAGAAAATAATACAGATAGCTCAACCATAATATCATATTCTATTTCATCAAAAGATTTATATATAAAATCAAGTAAAAATTCAAAATCATATTTATATTTTGAAATTGAACAGTATGACGAAACTCTAAATCAATTGATACACAGCTATACTACACGGACTAAAATATTCCATGTATCTGAAAATTCTTCATATATTCAAAATTCATTTACAATTCCCTTTGGAGTAAAACAACATACGAGTTTACGAATTAGATTACTCAATACACAAAATACTCTTTTACATAGTTACACTTATTATCCTTCTCCTATTAAAACTTCATTACAAATTTTACAATATCCCAATATAGAGATATGGAATCAACCCTTTGTTTTTACTGACACATTTGCTATAATTACAAAGTTTAATCAGAATCAATTTTTATATTACACTTATAAGAACAATGATGCATTTGAACCCATTGTAAGTGAAAAATTTAAAACAAAAATAGTTAACGATACTTCTTTCGTAGTATTCTCTCAAGTTGGGAATTACACTTTTTATAGTGATTCATTATATACTGATACAGTATTTAGAATTCCAGCTGTATCAAAAAATTTCCCAAAAAATAATAACCCCTGCGAAATGATTACAGCTTTACAAATTTTTCTTCCCTTATTGAATATTGACTCATTATACAATACAAAAGTAGGATGTAAAGTTGAACTCGATAAAATTTGGTTACAACTAGCAAAGAATAATGAAATAAAAGCTAAAGAAGCAATTAAAATGTATTATACACGCATAGAAAAAGCAAATAAAATGTATTCAATTTCTCAAGCAGGAATGTATAGTAATAGGGGAATGTGTCTCATATTATTAGGTGAACCTTTACATATACAGTATAATAATGAGTCCGAAATTTGGTATTACACTGCCGACACGACGATTCAAGATAAAATATTTACATTTACAAAACAATATTCAGGCATACAAGCCGATTATATTTTGCCTAAAATATCAGAAAAAACAATGTTTTTTGATATTGCTAAATTAAATTGGCAAAATTGCAAAGCTTTTACTTTACGATAACATTTATGGAGAAAAATACTTTAATCTATGGCATACATGCCGTATTAGAAACGCTAAAAGAATCAAAACCAATTGATCAGATTTTAATTAAAAAACAATCGGATAATGAATTAATCCGAGAGATAATATATTTAGCTCGTAAACAAGGAGTTACAGTAAAAAGCGTTCCTTACGAAAAAATACAGCGGATAACTCAAAAAAATCATCAAGGTGTTATTGCATTTGTATCATCAGTTGAATTTCAAGATATACATGATATAATTCCAACAATTTTTGAACAAGGACAAACTCCATTAATAGTGATTTTAGATACAATAACTGATGTGCGTAATTTTGGTGCCATAGTACGAAGTTGTGAATGTATGGGAGTTCATGCTGTAGTAATTCCACAAAAAGGTGCTGCGCAAATAAATGCCGATGCTCTTAAAACTTCGGCAGGTGCACTACAAAAAATTCCAATATGCAAAACTAAGTCATTAGTACATGCATGTAAATTTATGCAAGATAGTGGCATACAATTATTAGCTGCTTCTGAAAAATACACTAAAAAATGCTTCGAAGCTGATTGTACAAAGCCAACAGCATTAGTTATGGGTTCTGAAGAAGATGGCATAACTGCTCCAATTTTAGAATTATGCGATGAACATATAGGTATTCCAATGAATGGTACAGTAGCATCACTCAATGTATCAGTTGCTACAGGCATATGTTTGTATGAAATAGTAAGACAACGATTACAATAATATTATGAGATTACAAGAATCAACTATTACGGCATTAATCTTTGATTTTGGAGGTGTCGTTTTAAACTTAGATGAACAACGAACATATAATCAACTAATTGAATTATTGCAATTGCGTAAAGAAGAGCTTCAAAAAAAATTGTTGCATACCAATATCTTTTACGATTTTGAGTGTGGCAAAATTACATCGCAAGAATTTATATCATATATTCATAGCATTTCTACAACACCTATTTCCGATGAACAAATAATATCTGCATGGAATGCAATGCTTCTTGATTTACCTCAACAACATGTACAATTATTACAAACACTCAAAAAAAAATATAGAACATTTTTACTGAGCAATACAAATGCTATTCACGAAGACAGTTTTGTAAGAAGTATTAAACAAGAATATGATATGACTCTACAAGACATGTTTGAAAAAGTATGGTATTCTCATGTATTAGGACTCCGCAAACCAAATAAAGATATTTTTATTGAAATCTCACATCTAGCCCAACTCAAACCCGAACAAACTCTCTTTTTAGACGACCGAGAAGAAAATATAGCTACAGCAAACGAATTAGGTTTTAAAACTCAATTAATAAGTAAACATTGTGGTATTTTAGATGTTTTTAGTGATTTTTTGGTATAAAAAAAGCCGATATTAAACTTATCGGCTTCCTAAAATTCTTGAAAATTGTGATTAATACGCCCATTTAAGATACATAGCACCCCAACTATATCCGGCACCAAAAGCAGCTAAAATTATATTATCTCCTTTTTTAAATTTATGAGAAAATTCATACATACATAAAGGAATCGTAGCAGCAGTTGTATTACCATATTTTTCAATATTTACACATATTTTTTCAGGAGTTAATCCTAGAAAATGACCGGTAGAATCTATAATACGTTTATTCGCTTGATGTGGAATTAAAAAAGCAATATCGTCACCGGTAATATTATTTCTACTTAAAATATCACGTGCTGCACCAGCCATACCATTAACGGCTATCTTAAATACTGGTTGACCTTCTTGATGAATGAAATGTTCGTGAGCATCTACAGTTTCGTGAGTAGCAGGCTTCATTGCACCACCAGCACGAAGGCATAGATGTTCCCAGTTATTACTATCAACATGCAATACCGCATCAATTACACCATTACCTTCTGCATTTGGTTCAAGAAGAACAGCAGCAGCAGCATCACCAAACAAAATACAAGTATTACGATTTGTATAATCAGAAAGACTTGTCATTTTATCGGCACCAACTAATATTACCTTTTTATATTTTCCCGATGTAATAAACTGAGCAGCCGTTTCTAAACCAAAAATAAAACCGCTACATGCAGAATTTAAATCAAATGCAAAAGCGTTTTTAGCTCCAATTTTTGTGGCAGTAAGAGCTGCACAAGATGGGAAAACCATATCGGGTGTAATAGTAGCAACTATAATAACCTCAATATCTTCAGCTTTAGTATTAGTTTGTTTGAGTAATCCTTCTATAGCTTTTACTGCCATATCAGAAGTGCTTAGTTGCGGATTTTTTAAAACTCTTCTCTCTTTAATTCCAGTTCTTGAAGTAATCCACTCATCGTTGGTATCAACCATTTGAGCTAATTCTTCATTGGTTATAACATCTTCAGGAGCCCAACCAAAAACTCCGGTAATTGCAGCAGTAATTGTATTCATTATTGAAAAGCTTGTTTTATTTTTTCAGTTAATCCTGAAAGAGTAATTTTATAAGTTTGCAAAATCATGTTTTTCATCGCTTTTGCATTTGACGCGCCATGCCCAATTACAACTGGGGCATTTACACCAAGTACGGGGGTACCACCATGATTTTCGTAATTAAAATGCTCAAAAAATGGATTATCAAGATTCAAAGTTTGAGAAATTGTATACAGAGATTCTATTTGTTTAAGTAATATATTGCCTGTAAACCCATCGCATACAATTACATCGGCTTGATCGCTATAGAGATTATTACTTTCTAAATTGCCATTAAATTGGAAATGACATCCTTCTTTCATAAGTTCATAAGCAGCTTTGGTAAGAAGATTACCTTTTTCTTCTTCTTCGCCAATATTAAGCAAGCAAACTTTAGGAGTGTCAATTCCATAATAATATTTGGCAAATAAATTACCTAAAATGCCATATTGATATAATACATCTGGTTTGCAATCAGAATTAAGTCCAACATCTAATAAAGTTGAAGTTTTTCCCCCTGAAAGTTTTGGAACAGGACCAGTTATACACGGACGCATAATTCCTGGTATTGATTTAATGGTATACATAGTACCAACCATCATAGCTCCGGTATTACCTGCACTTGCAAATGCCTCTACTTTACCTGCATACAAATATTTAAACCCAACTGTAATACTTGCATTTTGTTTCTGTTGAAATGCCTTAGCAGGATGTTCACCCATGCCTATAACTTCAGACGTTTCAACAATTTCAATTGCATTACCAGAATATCCTTCCCGTTCCAATATAGTAATTATAGCTTCCTTGTTACCAAATAAAACTATAGTTACATTATTAGGCAATTCTTTACTTGCTAAAAATGCACCCATTACAGCTGTTTCGGGAGCGAAATCACCCCCCATAGCATCGATACCTATTCTCATGCTATTGCAATTAAATTAAGCTTATGCGTTTTCTTTTTTCTCAATCATCAACTTTCCGTTGTAGTATACATTACCTTCAACTTCATACGCTGTATGACGACGGTGAACTGTACCTGTAGTAGGACATTTACTGAGAGTAGCTATTGTAGCTTTGTCGTGCGTACGTCTTTTATCTCTACGCGTTTTCGATGTTTTTCTTTTAGGATGTGCCATCGTAGTATAATTTAATTTTTAAATATATTCTTAAGCGATTCCCAACGGGGATCTATTGTTTGTTCTTTTGATTGTTTTGTAATATACGATGTAATAGAACTGTTACATACTTTATCATCGTGTACTTTTTTTAGAGGCATCGACACCATTATAATTTCATATAATATATGCGAAATATCTAATTCTGTTTGGTCATGCGAATAAAATATCACATCTTCTGATTCTGATAATTCTTCATGAGAAGTCGATTGTTTTACTACAAACGAACTTGTATTTGAAATTTGAACCTGAAGCGATTCTAAACACCTATCACAAGGTACCTGAACCCAACCATGTAAAGAAATAACCATGGTATGCAATTGAAGTCGTTTTGTAAATTCTACTACAACTTGCACTTGCATATCTTGCATTTCTTCTATTTTTTGTTGTTCAATGAACTCTTTCTGTATTTCCAGTTGTATCGTATGAACACCTTCAGCCATTCGCTGAACAGGTATTTTATACTTTTGTTCTTGTTGATACATACCTAAAAAATTAGCACGCAAAAATAGGAAAAACTTTTGAATTACAAAATTTACAAAGAGTATTTCCCAAAAAATAAATAAAAATTGATTAAACCTAATCAATTAAGAAACTGAAATTAAGTTATTTTAATCAATTATTGTAAATAAATTTATGAATTATTTTGGTACTGAACTTCAGACAAATGAAACTTTATTTTTTGTGCAATCCTAGATATTAGAAGTAGAGTTTACCATATGTCTAAAAAATTTATATATATTTGAAATGCCAATTTTAGGGTTGATTGGCTATTTACCATTTGGTTTATATTTTAAGGAACTAAATGGTTATTTTTTTTTTATATAGGGGTTAATCCAAATTTTTACGATTCTTCGGAAGAATAATGGAACACATAAAAGGGTATACACACATAGAACTTGTTTCGGAGAATTCAAAAACTCTGTTGTATCGTGCATTATGTACACTCACGAACAAGCATGTTATCCTAAAAGTAATATCTCAAAACCATGCAAACGCAAGAAAAATATTCTTATTAAATAAAGAATTTGAAATAATTAGCAGCATACAGTCTCCATTTGTTATAAAACCAATAGAAATAATCCAAAACAATCAAATCCCAATAATGGTACTTGAAGATATTGGGGGAATTTCACTGCATGATTATATTCATTCTAAAAAATTTATACAAGAAGCTACTTTACACGAGAAAATTCATTTAGCTATAAAAATTACCGAAGCTATAGCCGAAATTCATACATTTAAATACATACACAAGAATATAAATCCTTATAACATTATTTATAACAAGAAAAATGATATTTTACAAATCGTAGATTTTAGCATAGCTACAAATGCTCGTTCCGAACAAATTGAAAATTCTACAAACATAAATTTACAAGGCACACTTGCGTATATATCGCCCGAACAAACAGGGCGAATGAATAGAAAATTGGACTACAGAACCGATTTTTATTCATTAGGTGTTACGCTTTACGAAATTTTTAGTGGAGTTCTCCCCTACACTGCTCACACTATAGGTGAATGGATATATAGTCATGTTGCAAAAAAACAAACTGCTTTATCACATGTAATTCCCGATTTTTCTATGACTTTATCACATATAATAGATAAACTCATGGCAAAAACCGTAGAAAACAGATATCAAAGCGCTCATGGAATATTAACAGACTTACGACTTGCACTTATTGGATTAGAAACAAATGGAGTTGTTCAAGATTTTGAAATAGGATTAACTGATTTTTCGCAGTTATTTGAACTTCCTCAAAAAATTTACGGTCGAGAAACAGAAATTGCTCAATTACATGCTGCTTACGAAGAATTAGAAATTTGGAAAACCGAACTCGTATTAGTACATGGATACTCAGGTATAGGAAAAACTACGTTAGTAGGCGAATTATATAAGCCGGTAATAGAAAAAAATGGATTTTTTATTTCGGGAAAATTCGAAGAATTTAAAAAAAACACCCCCTATTACGCTCTAATTCAAGCATTTTTTGGTTTTGTGCAAAATATTATAGCCGAAGACGACAGTACGATTTCAAGATGGAAACAAATTTTTATTCAAGAATTAGCAGAAAATGCACAATTAATAGTTAATGTAATTCCCGATTTAGAAAAAATTATAGGATCGACGAGCCAGGTTGATACTCTTGCTGCGATTGAATCTCAAAACAGATTTATTGTTACATTTCTTAAATTTGTGCAATGTATAGCACGTAACACACCTTCTCTCGTATTATTTTTAGACGATGTTCAGTCGGCCGATGCTGCTTCGCTCGAAATGATTAAACATATATTATCCGATACTGAGAGTGATTCTATAATGATAATCGTATCGTATCGTTCGCATGAAATATCAGGAGTACAGGGATTCGAAACAATTATTCAAAAAATTCGAGATGTAGGAGTTAAAACATATGATATTGACGTAAAAGAACTTACTATAGAACACATTACACAGTTTTTACACGATGTATTTTCTGCTAAAACCAAAGATATTCGCGAATTTTCTGAACTTTGTTTAGAAAAAACACATGGAAATCCATTTTTTCTTCGCGAATTTCTTCAAGACTTATTTCAAAAAGGCTATATAATACTTGATGAAAAAAAGGGTGAATGGTCTTGGAATTTAAATTTAATTAGAACAACTGCCATTACCGAAAATGTGGCAGAAATTTTAAGTCAACGTATTCGAGGATTACAAGCTACAAGTCAAAAAATATTATTACAAGCTTCGTGTATAGGCAACAAATTTGATGTTGAAACATTAGCAGTTATAAATAAACTGCCGCAAAAAGATATCCTACTAGCTTTACACGAAATATTGCAAACCGGGTTTATTCAACCTACCGACCAATCGTATAACGACATATTTTCTCAAACTCACGAAAATACAATTTATAGATTCAATCATGAGCGTATTATGTCTTCGGCATATGCAATGGTTGACGAGACTATAAAACAAAAAAATCATTATGAAATAGGTTCATATTTATTACAAAATTTAACCGAAAAACAAATTGACGATAATATTTTTACAATAATTGACCACTGTAATAAAGGTGCTAAATTTTTTGGAAAACAGGATTATAAGAGAATTTTGTCCTTAAATATCTCTGCTTCCGATAAAGCAAAAAAATCGGCGGCATTTAGCGTAACATTACTCTATCTCAAAGAAGCAATTTTCTTTTTACCCATCAATGTATGGCAACAAGAATATGATTTTGCACTTGAATTTTACAGTTTATGTGCCGAGGCAGCATATTTAAATGGCTTGTACGAGGAAATGGAAGAATTTTCAACTATAATTTTTGAAAATCATAAAGCTACAATTGATTTACTTTGGTTGTACGAAATTCGAATTTTAGCTTATCAAGCTCAACACCAACAAGACAAAGCTGTTTCTGAAGGTTTTTTATTTCTCAAAAAATTAGGCGTATCTGTTTCTAAACAAGCTGGCGTTCCGGTACTCTTAAGCAATTTATTAGCTACGCATATAGCTTTACTTAAATATGATTCAAATAAAATTGTATCATTACCCGATATTTCGAATAAGCGAATACAAGCTGTAATGCATATAATGGGTGTTTTAACTCATCCATTATATGATACAAATCCACAAGTATTCGCAATTTTTATTTTTAAATTAGTTCGTTTTTCACTTCGTTACGGAAATGCACCTATATCGCCGCTTGCTTATATGATGTATGGCATGCTTACAAATGTAATGTTTGGTAAACCCCAAAAGGGATATGAATTTGGTAAAATTGGCTTACAATTATTACAAAAATTACAAGCAAAACGATATTGGGCTGAAACTTCAGTGTGCTACAATTTGGGTGTTCGTATATGGAAAGAACCATTTAAAAATAGTATTGAAGGACTTATAGAGGATTTTAGAATTAGTTTAGAAACCGGAGATATCGGTTTTGCAATATCTTCACTTGCTACATGTACCAATTATCAGTTTTTTGCCGGACAAAGTTTACAATCCATAATGGATACCGCTCAAAAATATAAACGTTCGTTAGCTCATATACCATATCAAAAAGGTATGAAAGTAATGGATATGCAATTACAAGCCGTTAGCAACCTTCAATCATCAATTGCAAATGTAGACATACTTGCAGGTGAATATTTTGATGAAATTGAACATTTTGAAAAAAAAGAAACACTTTCGCAAGTCGCCGGTGCATATTTACTCAAAATGATGATTGCATTGTTCATGAATAAAACAGCAAAAGCATATGAATATACATTAGAATGCCGAAATAATATTCAAAGTTTAGCCGGAATTTTGCATTTTGCTATGTTTTATGTATATGAATCATTAATTCTTTTACAACAATATACATATTTAGATGAATCCGAAAAAAAATCGACTTTAGATAGGGTTCAAAAAAATATTAAACGTATTCAAAAATGGTCGCTTTCATCATTCGAAAATTTTGGTAATAAAGTAGCTCTCATTGAAGCTGAATATGCTCGAGTAACACAAAACATAAAAGCAGCAAGCGAATTATACGATAAAGCTATTTCATTGGCAAACGAACAAAAATTTATTCATGAAGAAGCATTAGCTAACGAATTGGCAGGAAAATTCTGGGAATCGCAATTCAAAGCAGATTTTGCTCAACTATATATATTTAAAGCTTATAAATTATATGAATTATGGGGAGCAAATGCTAAAGTTGAAAATATGCAACAAGAATACAAAACGTATATCCAGCAGTGACTATAGCAAACAAAAACCTCTGTTCTCCATTCCCTATTTGCACATTCAAAAACTAATAATTCTCATAGTTCGAGCATCAATTTTAGAAATGGTAATGAAGGCAGCAAAAAAATTTCTATAATATTCTATTATTTTTCTACATTTGTAAACCTATACTTTAAGTATGTATTTACGAATTTACATAATAGCAATTCTCACTACCTGTATGTTCCAAGCTCATGCACAGTTCTACAATGGCACGCAAATGAGTTTCGGAAAAAATCGGGTACAATACCACGAGCCATTTTGGCGATACTACCGATACCAAGAATTTGATGTGTACTATGACAAAGCCGGAAAACAATTGGCAGAATTTGTTGCAAAACATGCTATTGAATTACAACAAGAAGTTAAACAAACTATTCAATTACAATATTCACGCAGAATTATTTTTGTTGTATACAACTCGCTGGAATACCTTAAACAAAGTAATATTGGACTAAGCACTTCGGACGATCAATACAATGTAGGCGGCACAACACAAATTATCGACAACAAAATAGTTTTATATTTTAACGGCGATCATACCAATTTACAACAACAAATTCGAAAAGGTATAGCATTACTTATGATTCGAGAATTTTTATATGGCACCGAAAATTATAGACAAATTATTTCAAATTCGGCATTACACAATTTCCCCGATTGGTTTGTAAATGGAATGGCAGAATATGCGTCAAATTCATGGAATCCTATTATTGAAGAACAAGTAATTAACGGATTTGCGAGTAACACATTTAAAAATATTGTTCATGTACAATCTTATGATGCCGAAATACTGGGACATGCTATTTGGAAATTTATTGGAGAAATCTACGGAAAACAAGCTATTTCTAATATTTTATTTGTTGCTAAAGTTACCGAAAATATTGACGAAGCTTTTACCTATGTAATAAAGAAAAATATTTCAGAAGTAGTAATCGAAACCGAAAAATATTTTAAAGAAAAACGCAATATTTCACATACAAAAATTGAAAATACTCGCATTTTGAAACTTGCAAGAAAAACAAAAAAACAACCAGTTACACACATATGCCTTTCCCCTGATGCTTCCAAAATTGCATATGTAACTAACAAATCGGGAAAAATATCGATTTATATTACATCATTAGCACGCAATAAACACAAAAAAATATATACAACCGGAAGTGTAATAGAACAAATAATAGACTACACATATCCTTCAATTGCATGGCATCCGCGAGGAGAATCATGTACTTTTTTTGTCGAAAAAAAAGGAACTATATACATGTATACTTATATAATTCAAGATAAAGAACTAATAGATAGAGAATTTCATTATTTTGAAAAGGTATTAGATTTTGAATATGCGAAAGACGGTAATACAATAGTATTTTCGGGTGTCAAAAATGGACAAACCGATGTGTACACTTATAATTTGCAAACCTATGCTCATACCCAATTAACCAACGATATAGCCGACGATAGATATCCTATATTTATTCAGAATGATTCAAAAATTCTATTTTCATCAAATCGAAATTCACCATTACCAAACCAGATAAGAGATTCAGCTCGAACAACCTACGATTTGTATATACTACCTAAAACAAAAAACGCAGAGGTTCAACGCTTAGAAAATACAGTATTTGACAATGAATATATTCCACGCGAATTTACCCCGGGATCATATATGTACATAAGCGATAAAAATGGAATTCAAAACTTATACAGAACCACCCCCGACAGTTCAATACATTTTATAGATACTACAATTCATTATAGATATTTTCATAAAACACATCCAATAACAAATTCAGCAAATAATATAGTATACTATTCTCTAGCTCCACAAACAAAACAAATACTGTTATATTCGAACCAAAACAAAAAAAAACTTTTTGAAATACTCCCCTTAGAATCTCTCACAAATCAAAATATATCAAACATACAAACTACACATTATAAATATGTACACGACACAACATTAGAATTTAAATTTCGCGAACAACAATATCGCTCGCAATCAAATACAATTTTATACGACCACATAGATTACACTGCCTATACATTTGAATTCGAAACAAACCCTTCTCATTATGTAGTAGACAGTATTTTTTCATCCGACAGCAGTTATTCTCAAATACGAATTCCTCGCTTATACGAAACAAATTTTTATATAAATCAAATAGTAAATCAAGTAGATTTTGGATTTATAAATACATCCTATCAAGCATTTACCGGAAATGCCTTTTATTATATGCCCGGCATGAATGCCTTTTTCAAATTTGGAGTAATAGATTTATTTGAAGATTATAGACTTACGGGCGGAGTGCGTTTTACCGGAAATTTACAAACGAACGAATTCCTTATATCAATAGAAAATTTAATACATAGATGGGACAAACAAGTATTATTTCATAAACAATCCTTGCTTACATATTCGGCAGAAGGGACATCGGGAGGCAGTGTGTTTTATCACAAATTACAAGATTATAATACTATCGTACTATTAAAATACCCATTTAATCAAATTCAATCATTTATTTTTAGTCCACATATTAGATACAACAAAGATGTAGTAGTTTCTACCGATGTAAGCTCATTAGCAGAACCTACTCAAACACATATGTGGGCTGGAATTTCGTGCAAATACATATTTGATAATACTACCCCCAAAGCATTAAATATATTATACGGCACACGAGCAAAAGTTTTTGCAGAATTATACAGCGATGTTACAAACCTTAATGCTTATCTTACAGTATTTGGATTTGATATTAGAAAATATACACCTATATATAAGAACTTCATATTTGCACAACGATTGGCATATAGCTATTCATTCGGGAAAACACCATTACTTTATTATTTAGGCAGTGTGGATAATTGGATAAATATAATACCTAAATACGAAACATTCAACACATCAATTGAATACGATCGTTCGGTTGATTGGACATATCAAGCTATAGGTACCAATATGCGTGGTTTTAATCAAAACATACGTAACGGACCTTCATTTGGAGTTTGCAATAATGAATTACGACTTCCTGTATTTCAAAATTTTGTAAAACGTCCAATAGCTTCTGATTTTTGGGCCAATTTTCAAATAATAGGTTTTTTTGACATTGGAGCAGCATGGGCGGGAATGTATCCGGGTAATAAAGAAAATGCATACAATTATTTAATAATTGATAATCAACCTATACATATAGTAGTAGACGAAATGCGAAGTCCATTTGTATATGGTTATGGATATGGTATACGGTCTCGATTGTTTGGATATTTTTTAAGACTAGATTGGGCAAGAGGAGTTGACGATGGCATTACACAAAAAATATTTTACCTATCCTTAAGTCTTGATTTTTAGGCAAATAAATCGTTGTAAATATATTTTTACGTACTACTATTTATATAAAAATACATAAATACTGACAGAAAAATAAAAATTTAATGTAGGATAGTAGTAAAAAAATAAAAAAAACATAACATTTTTTAAGCAATTTATTGTTGTTATATAAAAAAACATTTCTATTTTTGTCATTCATTAACAAAAGTATTAACATTTATTGTTATTTATAAATTTCAAAAGAATTATGAAAATGAAAAAAGTACAAGTTTTTCAATTAATGTTAACATCTGCAATTATATTAGTTGTAGGATGTAGCAGTCCAAACAAGATGTTAAAAAATGCATCTACGTTAAAATATGATGTTACTCCTAATCCACTTGAGATGAAAGGTGATAGCGTTGAAGTAACAGTTAGCGGAAATTACCCTGCAAAATTCTTCAACAAAAAAGCTCAAATGGTAGTTACACCAATGTTAAAATGGGATAACGGCAGTGTAAATTTTGGACAAATTAACTTACAAGGTGAAGCAGTGCAAGGAAATGGAACAACTATATCATATACAAATGGAGGTAGTTTTTCATTTTCAGGTAAAGTTCCATATCAAGCAGGAATGTTGAAATCTGAATTAGTTATAAATTCTAAAACATCTATTAAATCAAAATCAGTAGATATGCCAGAGGTTAAAATAGCTGACGGAGTTCTTTCTACTGCTGCATTAATGAAAAACGAAGCTCAAACAATAAGTGTTACTAACCAATTAAAACGAAGCGAAATAATTTCATCAGAATCAGAAATTCTATTTCCTATCAGCCAATCGGTAATTCAACCAAAAGAATTAACTAAAGCAGGAATGAAAGGTTTGAAATCTTTTGCTAAAAATTTAGAAAAAGACACTACTATAGTATTTAAAAATGTTGAAATTCATGGCTTTGCATCACCAGACGGGTCTGAACAAACAAATACAAGTTTAGCACAAAATCGTCAATCAGCTGCAGAAAAAGCTATTAAAAAAGAATTAAATAAAAACGAAGTAGTAGGTAACTTCACTGCTGAAGACTGGGAAGGATTTAGAGCATTAATGCAAAATTCTAATATTCAAGATAAAGATGTTATTTTATCAGTGCTTTCTCGCTATTCTGACCCAATAGCTCGTGAAGCTGAAATCAAAAAAATGGCAGTTGTTTACAAACGAATTGCTGATGAAATTTTACCAAAACTTCGTCGTTCAAAAGTTATAGTAAATGCTGAGAAAAAAGGTAAAACAGATGAACAATTATTAAACGCTGGGTTGGCTGTTAGTAAAGATTCATTAACTGAAGAAGAATTTTTATTTACTACAACATTAGCTTCATCAAATGATGATGTTATAAAAATATTATCAAATGGAGTAGCCATGTATCCTGAAAGTTGGAAATTACAAAACAATTTAGGTGTAGCATTAATAGCTCAAAATAAACTACAAGAAGCTACAACGGCATTAAATAAAGCAAACGAGCTATCAGAAGGTGATAAAGCTGTAAAAAACAACTTGGGTGTAATTGCTGTAAAACAAGGCGATATGAAAAAAGCAGTTGAATTGTTTGAAGTAGCTCAAGGTGCTGGTTCTGAAGTAAAATATAATTTAGGTGTAATTAAATTAAAACAAGGTGATTATCCTGCTGCTGTTGCAATGTTTGGTAGTAATGCTACATTCAACGCTTCATTAGCAAAATTGTTAAACGGTGATGTAGATGGTGCTCTTTCTACAATAACCAAAGCAGGCGAATCAGAAAATGCATCTGCATATTATTTAAAAGCAGTAATTGGTGCTCGTCAAAAAAATATTGACATGATAGTTTCAAACTTAAAAGTAGCTGTAGAAAAAGATTCTTCGTTACGTGAACGTGCTAAAAAAGATTTAGAATTCAAAGCATTTGCTGAAGATTCTAACTTCAAATCTATCTTACGATAATAATTTTACAATCATATTTGAAAGAGAAACTCACATGTGGGTTTCTCTTTTTTTTTATAATAAATACATATAAAACTTGTTTCTAAAAATATAGTTTTTATTTGTAAGAATATATTTAACGTCAATTCGACCTAAGCAGCAGCTATTAATCTTTCATTATCAATAATTTCGATATTCAATGAAGGTTTT
>MWCJ01000020.1 GCA_002069975.1 Bacteroidetes bacterium ADurb.Bin217
AAAGTGAAAAACGAACAGTGAAAAGTGAAAAACGAACAGTGAAAAGTGAAAAACGAACAGTGAAAAGTGAAAAACGAACAGTGAAAAGTGAAAAACGAACAGTGAACAGTGAAAAACGAACAGTGAAAAGTGAAAAATATGGAAGTGAATAAATTAAAAACGTTGTTGGTATGAGTTGGGAAATGGTAAGAATAAAAGATATCACGATTAATCTTGACAATAAAAGAAAACCTCTAAACGAAAGTGAAAGAAATAAAATTTCTAAAAAGCAACTATATCCATATATTGGAGCTAATAATATAATGGGATTTGTTGATGAATTTTTATTCGATGAAGAAATTATTTGCATTGCTGAAGATGGTGGAAGTTGGGGAGAAAATCAAAAATGTTGTGTTTATACTACAGAAAAATGCTGGGTTAATAATCATGCTCATGTTTTAGGTTCAAATAATAGAGCCGATTTGAAATACCTTATGTATTATTTAAATGCAACAGATTTAAATAAATATATAACTGGTTCAACAAGAGGAAAATTAACAAAATCTGCACTAGATTCAATCCAAGTCCCACTTCCCCCTCTCTCCACCCAAAAACGCATAGCAGAAATACTCGATGCAGCCGATGCCTTACGCCGCAAAGACCAAGAACTACTCAAAAAATACGACGAGCTTGCTCAAGCAATTTTTATTGATATGTTTGGCGACCCTGTTAGGAATGAAAAGGGGTGGGAAGTTAAATCCTTAAGGGATGTTTGTACTAAAATAACTGATGGAACACATGATACTCCCGCTCGTTTAAACGAAGGTGTAAAGTTTATTACGGGAAAACATATCCGACCGTATATGATTGATTATGAAAACTCTGATTATGTTACTAAAGAAATTCATAGTGAAATTTATAAAAGATGTAATCCCGTATATGGTGATATTTTATATACTAATATTGGTGTAAATTATGCAACAGCAGCTATGAATACAGTTAACTATGAATTTAGTATGAAAAATGTTGCATTATTAAAATATAAAAGAGAAATATTATGTGGCCGATTTTTAGAATATCATTTAAACAATGAATTTTTTAAAGATAAATTGAGAAGATTAACTGGAATTGGAGGAGCTCAACAATTTTTAAGTTTAGCTCAAATTAATTCAATAAAAATTCTTGTGCCTGATATTAAACTTCAAGAAATTTTTGAATTAAAAATAAATAAACTTTTTGAAACATTAAAAATTCAAAATTTAGAAATTGCAAAATCTGAGTTACTCTTCAACTCCCTCATTCAAAAAGCATTTAAAGGAGAATTAGTACAATAATTATGGACGCAAAAATTACACAATATCAAAAGCAATGTTGGAAAACCTACAAACAAGAGGTTGGTATTTTGGCAAGCTATACCTATTTGTATGGCAATCCTGTAAAAGTGCATGTGCCTATGGATACTGCTTGTTGTGGTGTTATGATAATGAATATAATTATTTTGCTTGTCCACATCCTGGTATTTTAATGCGAGAAAGTGATATAAGTAAAAAATGGAAAAATGTATTAGTTACTATAATAGATAAAGTAAAAGTATTACTTTAGTAGGAAAAATATTAAAATGTTAGTTTCGAAAGCATAAAAAAATTGGTAATAATATCGTCCCCAACTTGGGGGCAAATTACCCGTGAAAAGTGAAAAGCTAAAAGTGAAAAGTGATGAAAGAAAGTGTTTTTAAGGGATAAAAGTTATAAGTTTGCAATTCGAGTAGTAAAGCTTTCTCAATTTTTACAAATAGATAAAAAAGAATTTGTATTAAGTAAGCAAATTTTACGAAGCGGAACCGCTGTTGGAGCCTTAATTCGCGAAGCAGAATTTGGTCAAAGCACAGCCGATTTTATTAACAAAATGAGCATTTCGCTCAAAGAAGCAAACGAAACAGATTATTGGTTACATATTTTAAAAGATACCGATTACATAGAATTAAATTTATTTGAAAGCTTAGAATCCGATTGTAAAGAAATAATAGCAATGTTAATAGCAACAGTAAAAACTGCAAAACTTAGAAAGTAAAAAGGTAAGAGTTAAAAGTGAACAGTTAAAAACTAATTAAATATATGATAATAAAAGCATTAAACGTAGTTTTACCAGCACACTTTTCACTTTTAGTTTTTCACTCTTCACTTTAAAGAAATGAGTAATTTTTCATTCATACCATCCCAATTTTCGGCATTAACCGAAAGCCCCTGCGAAGCCGAAAAGCATGTGTATTCGGCTCCCTTGTATTGTGCTATGCTTTGTCGCAAAAGTTTAGAAGAATGGGTGCGTTGGATGTACGAACACGACGAAGATTTACAATTTCCGTACGATACTTCCTTAAACTCGCTCTTGCACGACCAAAGTTTTAAGAATGTAGTTGCTCCAATGCAGTTTAATCAAATAAATGTAATTCGTAAGCTTGGTAATAATGCAGTACATACTGGTGCTAAAATAAAACCGCAGGAAGCATTACAGTCGTTACATTTATTACATGGTTTTATTGCTTGGATTTGTAAAATTTATAACGAAGAAAAAGTTATAGTTCCTGCTTTTGACGAAAGTTTATTAGTTAAAGATTCGGGAAAAGACAAAAGTAAAGACGAGTTACAAAAACTAGAAAATGCGTATCTCCAACAGCAACAAAAACTAAAAAAACTAGAAGACGAACTTGCAAGCATTAAAGCAATAAAAGACCAAAATTTTGCAACAGTTCCACCACCAATAGACCCCAACGAAGAACTTACTCGCAAAATATATATAGATACTTTGTTGCGTGAAGCAGGTTGGGATCCGTATGGAACAAATGTACCCGAGTTTCCGCTCAAAAATTGTATGCCTTGTGCCGATGGTAGCTTTACCAATGGCTATGTAGATTACGTGTTATGGGGCGACGATGGTAAACCACTTGCTGTAGTAGAAGCAAAACGTACACACCGAGACTCACGAGTAGGGCAAAATCAAGCAAAACTGTATGCCGATGGTTTACAAAAAGAATATGGTCAACGTCCAGTAATTTTCTACTCAAATGGTTTTGAAACATGGATGTGGGACGATTTGAATTATCCACCACGAAAAGTATATGGATTCTATACCAAAGATGAATTGCAATTATTAGTGCAACGCCGAACATATAAGTTACTACTTGCAACACAAAAAATAAACGATGCAATAACCGATAGATATTACCAACACGAAGCTATTAGAAAAATAGCAGAAGCGTTAGAGAAAAATCATCGTGAGGGCTTGCTTGTAATGGCTACTGGGACAGGTAAAACGAGGGTTTCAGCTTCGTTGGTAGATTTGCTAAGTAAAGCAGGTTGGGTAAAACGAGTGTTGTTCCTTGCCGATAGAAATGCATTAATACATCAGGCAAAAGTAAATTTAAACGATTATTTGCCAAATTTACCAGCAGTTGACTTAACAAAAGAAAAAGAAGACGAAAGTAGTCGTATTGTGTTTTCAACCTATCAAACCATGATTAACATGATTGATGGCGAAACCAATGGCGATAATCGTTTGTATAGTGTAGGACATTTCGACCTCATAATATTCGACGAAATTCATCGAAGTGTGTACAAACGCTATAAAGCAATATTCAAATATTTCGATGGAATTAGAATTGGGTTAACCGCTACACCAAAGTCCGAAACTGATAGAGATACGTATGCATTGTTTAATATGGAGCCAAATAATCCTACCTATGCATACGAACTTGAACAAGGAGTAAACGATAAATTTTTAGTGCCGCCCAAAGCAATTTCGGTACCTATTAAATTTCAACGACAAGGTATAAAATACGCCGAATTAAGCGAAGAAGAAAAAATACAATACGAAGAAGAATTTGTCGACCCAATTACAGGCGAAATTCCCGAAGAAATTGATTCTTCGGCATTAAACAATTGGCTTTTTAATACCGATACTGTAGATAAAGTTATAAGTCATCTCATGACTAATGGAATAAAGGTAGAAGGCGGCGACAAATTAGCTAAAACAATCATATTTGCACGTTCACACAAACATTCCAAATTTATCGAAGAACGCTTTAATATTCAATATCCCGAGTATAAAGGAGAGTTTTTAAAAGTAATTGATTACCACGAAGAATATAAATACGACCTACTTAACAAGTTCAAAGAAAAAACGAAAATGCCACAAATTGCAGTATCGGTAGATATGCTCGATACAGGAATTGATGTGCCCGAAATTTGTAATCTTGTATTTTTTAAGGTTGTGAGAAGTAGTGCCAAATTTTGGCAAATGGTGGGAAGAGGTACTCGATTGTGTAAAGACTTATTTGCAATAGGTAATGATAAAACAGAATTTGTAATTTTCGATTTTTGCGAAAATCTTGAATTTTTTAGTGCTAATCCTAAAGGTTTTGAAGCAGGAAATGGCAAGTCGTTAAGTCAACGATTATTTGAGTTACGATTACGTTTGGCTTTTATTCTTTTAAACCAAGAAGAAAGCGAATTGCAAGAATATGGTCAATCTCTAATAAACCATTTGATACAGCAAACACAAGCATTAAATACCGATAGTTTTGTAGTGCGTATGCATTGGAAAATTGTAGAGAAATATAAAGATGCAAATAGTTGGAATGCATTGTCTGATATTGATATTAAAGAACTACACGACCACATTGCACCACTAATTACAGAAGTTGACCAAGACGAAATGGCAAAACGTTTTGATGCATTAATGTTAGATTTGCAATTGCGAGTTTTAAATGGTGAAAAAAAGCAAGTTGAACTCATTAATAAAGTAACACATATTGCAGGGAAATTAAGTAAAAAAGCTACAATTCCTGCTGTTGCTAAAAAAATGGAAACAATAAAACAAGTTCAGCAAAAATCATTTTGGGAAAAAATTTCAATTGTGGGTATAGAAAGAATTAGAGAAGAATTGCGAGATGTTGTTAAATTCCTCGATATTGAAGCAATTACAACATATTATACAAATTTTGAAGATGAATTTGAAGCAAACGGAACAGAACATCAACTTGTATATAATGTCAATAATCTTGAGGCTTATAGAAACAAAGTAGAGCAGTATTTAAAAGAACATAGCAATCATATAACTATTCATAAAATTCGCACGAATGTGCAAATTACAAAAGCAGAATTGCAATTGTTAGAAACTATGTTATTTGAACAAGGAACAATAGGTACAAAAGAAGATTTTATTCATGCCTATGGAGAACAGCCATTAGCAAAATTTATTCGCACAATTGTAGGTTTAGATACTAATGCAGCAAAACTTGAATTTGGAGGTTTATTAAACAATCAAACGTTTAATTCTCAACAAATACGCTTTATTGATACCATCATTAATTTCTTTTCGGTAAAAGGAATTGTTGAGCCTGCAATGTTGTTTGAACCACCATTTACCGATATTAATTCGAGTGGAATAGTTGGATTGTTTGATAACGATACATCAACAAAAATTATAGAATTAATTGAGAAAATTAATCATAGTGTTGATGTGGCTTAAATTAAGAATATGAAATATTTTAAACTTTCTCACCAAAATTGAATTCAGTTTGCTAAAAATTTTTGTTTTTAGTTCACCAAATACGTACAAAATGTATCAATTTATTATCGCTGTAATTATTTGAATTACTGTTAAATAAATTCATTCTGTGAGTTCAAAAATAAAATATATTTTTACTCACTGAATTACTCACCGAATAGATTGCGATTATTTGTGTTCAAATGAACACAATTGAATACAAAAAAGCCTGAAAATCAACAGATTTGCAGGCTTTTGTTTGAAATTGAATTCCGACTTTGTCGGGATGACCCGATTCGAACGGGCGACCCCACGCCCCCCAGACGTGTACTCTAACCGGGCTGAGCTACATCCCGAATGCTCAATTTTGTGCAAATGTATTGTTTATTTCTTTTGTAACAAAATTACCAAATCAAAAATTTGTGTCTAATGTGGTAAATTCATTGGCACACGATTGTTTGTATGCTTCTAATATGCTGTCGTTCATGTGTATGGTATCTGCTGTTTGTTGAATATGCTCCTCTACACAATTACAATATGATTGCAAACTGTCTTTATATATGGTTTGCAATTCCTTGTCGGCAACACATGCGTCTTTGTCGAATGTTGCATGATTTGTACAACTTGCAGTAAATATGACAATTGAATATACTATTTTTTTCATATCTCAATTTGTTTGTAATGAATTTCTAATTTGGTTGACAAATATCTGAAAAAAAAATAGTATTCCTTTTGTGGGGTACATAAAATAAAGTAATTTTAGTGTCAAATTTTATAATTTAAATTATTAGACAAGCAATGGCAATTGAAAAAGTAAAATGTTTAATTATTGGTAGTGGCCCTGCAGGCTTTACTGCGGCTATATATGCTGCTCGTGCCAATATGAATCCTGTGTTATACGAAGGCTTACAGCCCGGTGGTCAGTTAACTACAACTACCGAAGTCGATAATTTTCCCGGATATCCAGAAGGTGTTACCGGTCCGCAACTTATGGAAGATTTGCGAAAACAAGCACAACGATTTGGTGCCGATATTCGCTCCGGATATGCTACGTCTGTTGACTTTTCGGGAACTAATAGAATTGTGGAAATTGATGGTGAAACCAAGATAGAAGCTCAAGTTGTAATTATTTCTACGGGTGCTACCGCTAAGTATCTTGGACTCGAAAGCGAAGAAAAATATAAAGGTTTGGGTGTGTCGGCTTGTGCAACCTGCGATGGGTTTTTCTATCGCAAACAAGATGTTGCTGTAGTAGGAGGGGGCGATACTGCTGCCGAAGAAGCTACGTATTTGGCAGGATTGGCAAATAAAGTATATCTTATAGTTCGAAAAGACCATATGCGTGCTTCTAAAGCAATGCAACAACGGGTAGAAAATACGCCAAATATTGAAGTGCTTTACGAACATGTAACGCAAGAAGTGCTTGGCGATGCTAATGGAGTGAATGGCGTTCGCCTACTCAAAAAAGGAACCGAAGAAGTTGTGATAAACGTAACGGGATTCTTCTTGGCAATTGGGCATACTCCGAATACCGAAATATTTAAAAATTTCTTAGAGCTCGACGAAGTAGGATATATAAAAACAAAACCGGGCTCTTCGCATACGAATGTTTCGGGTGTGTTTGCATGTGGTGATGTGCAAGATCCTCACTATCGCCAAGCTATTACTGCTGCCGGTTCGGGTTGTATGGCTGCTTTAGATGCCGAACGATATTTGGGAAGTCTTTTATAATTCTTAATTCTTAATTTTTAATTCTTAATTATTAATGGTTAATACTGGGCATTACTTTATGAACTTTCTAACTTTACAAACTTACAACTCAATTTGCAATTAAATGAAAATATATACAAAAACAGGTGATAAAGGTACATCGTCGTTACTCGGTGGAACGCGTGTAGCAAAGTATCACGATAGGCTTGAGTGTTATGGAACCATTGACGAATTGAATTCGCACATAGGTGTAGTGCGTGATTTGTGTACTAACGATGCCGTGTGCGGTATATTGGCACGAATTCAACACACATTGTTTACGGTGGGTTCATATTTGGCTAATGAAAAACCTCACGAACGTGTAACTCCTGTTTTGACCAAAGCTGATATTGAATTGCTTGAAAATACTATTGATATATATACTGCTGAGCTTCCTGAATTGAAAAACTTTATACTTCCTGCCGGACATATTTTGTCATCGCAGACGCATGTGTGTAGAACTGTGTGTCGAAGGGCTGAACGATTGATTGTGAAATTATCTGAATCGGTTGCTGTAGAGCAAGATGTTGTAATTTATGTTAATAGATTGTCTGATTTTTTGTTTGTGTTGGCACGAAAATTTTTAAAAGATGTTAACAAACAGGAAATAACATGGAGTTCGGTATTGTAAATTAATATTATTTTATATATTTTCGCAAAAAATTCACAATTAAACTGAAAACCTATGTATTGGACATTAGAACTTGCTTCGAAATTAGAAGACGCTCCATGGCCGGCAACAAAAGATGAGTTGATAGATTTTGCTATTCGTTCGGGTGCCCCGCTTGAAGTAATAGAAAACTTACAAGAGATAGAAGACGAAGGTGAAGTATACGAAAGTATTGAAGATATATGGCCGGATTATCCGAGTAAAGACGATTTTTTCTTTAATGAAGATGAGTATTAAAAAAATGTAAGAGGTGTTTGCGTGGTAAACACCTTTTTTTTTATATGGACTATTTCGTAACATTTTTATTGCAATTGTTGCAAACTACTCTCAAACAAGTGTGGATTTTGTTTGGAATGTTTGCTATTGTAGGTTTGCTTTTGTATGTGTTGTCGCGTAATACTCGTCGTGTTTTTGTAAATGCCGGGTATCCAAAAATTGATATGTTTGTTACCGGTTGGATTGGAACTCCTGTTCATGAACTTGGACATGCATTGTTTTGTGTTTTGTTTGGTCATACTATTAAAGATATAAAACTTTTTAAACCAGATAAATCCGATGGTACACTAGGGTATATTACGCATTCGTATGATTCTAAAAATATATATCATACTATCGGAAATTTTTTTATTGGTTGTGGTCCTATTTTGTTAGGGAGTACTATTGTATTTGTGTTGTTCACCGTTGCTTTACCTCAAGCTTCCCAAGTAATGTCAGTGTTTAAGTCATACGGGAATATATCGTTTTCTATTTCTCAATTTTTCGATACCATTCAGCAGTTATGGAAATTGGTTTGGAATATTGGGGCGGTTATTTTTACCAAAGAACATATGGGATCTTGGCAATTTTGGATTATTATATATGTTGCTTTTTCAATTTCATCGCATATGCAATTGAGTCCTCCCGATATTAAAACAATGCTTCGCGGATTTCTTGTTATTATAAGTATATGTATTGTTGTAAATAGTGTAGCCGTAGTTTGGGAATTTAATATCAATGCTTGGATTGCAAATCATTGTAAACTCGGATATGTGTACGGTGTTATGGTTTTTGCAACAATGATTTCTGTTTGTTTTTATATGTTATCGTATGGTATTATGGCTATTGTTTATGGTATATCTAAACATAAATTATTGCCATTGTGGTAATTGTATGTCTATGGCTGTTTTGATTTCTCGTCAAAAAAGAATTATGTAAATTCTCATTTTTTAATTCAATCAAAATTATTGATTTGTAATGCTATAAAGAATAAAAATAGCATAGATAGTAAACATTTTTTTTGTTATCTTCGTACACAGTTTCAGTGAAATTTACTTCTGATTTTTATATCATGTTTTTTTGTTTAAATAGAGTTTGTTAAAATTTAATAATATGAAGTATTATATTAGTCTCTTTGTTTATGTATATCTGTGTGTTTTTTCGGCATATTCGCAATCGGTTCAATATCAACATTATTTTAACCCAACGTCGCAATTTGAATCCGATACTTTTTCTATGCAATTTGCATGTGATTTATCGTATCCGCAGTTTGCTGATATTGATAGTGTAGTCGTAACTCATTATAAATTAGTCAACAGAAATTATGTGTCGTTTAATCAAACAATATTGCAGCAAACTATTGTGCCAAATAATTGTGCATATTATATTTTAGGTGAATCGCTTGATACGTATGGTAATACGTTGCAAACTATTGTAGTTCATGGTATTCAACAAGCTACGTTTGGACTTACAATTTCGTATCAAATTGCAGGAAAAACTACATTTCAGGGGTTTAACGATTGTCCGTTTGATGTATCTGTAATTCAGTCGCTTCCGAGTTCTATAACTCAATATTTACAAGCTACAAATCAAATGCAATCGGAACATCCGGAAATTATAGCTTTGGCACAGCAATTATCGGCAAATTGTGTTACTATAGCCGATATAGTAGAATCAATAGTAAAATGGAATAACGAAAATGTATCGTATGATTTTACGTTTAATCACGATGTGCAAGATGCCTTATCGGTATTGCATAATAAAACCGCTTTGTGCGAAGGATATACAAATTTAACTTGTGCCTTATTACGAAGTCTTGGTATTCCTGCTCGATTTGTAAGTGGTTTTGCGATTAACGATCAGTTTATTCGCTATTCGTATGCTAAAGGTTCCGGTGGTGTTAGTCAGGCCGAAGGCGGACATGCATGGGTAGAAGTGTATTATCCTTCGATAGGGGCATGGGTTCCTACTGAACCTCAGGCTCTTGCGAATTTTATTACTCCTGCGTATGTTCCTGTAAAAAATACAATTTCGTATTCCGATAATATTCAAGTTCGGTCTCAAATACCTACTATTACGGGAACTAAATCAGCGTCGTTTAAAGGTGCCGATTCTGATACTATTTACTATGGCACTCAAGTGTTGACTCTTACTGAACCTATTGATCCACATGTGCAATATGAGCCATTATTAACCTTAGAGGTGGGGCGTGCACATGGCTGTAATACAGCAAGCGTATTGCCCGATGTAGCTCAATATATTCAAGGAAATTATGTGGTGTGTGAATCAGCTGTTCAAACCTATAAAGTGCCTAAAATTCCCGGTGCAACTTCATACGAGTGGATTTTGCCCAATGGTTCTAAACAAATTACTGCCGATACAATACTCAATGTAACAATGGAGAAGGTGTTCGATGACGGTGTTCTGCAAGTGCAGGGTGTAAATTCGCAAGGTAAGGGAATAGCAGCTCAATTGCCTTTGTGGATTACATTATTGCCTCAAGCCTATACTCTTACCGGACCCGACGAGGTGTGCAAGGGGCATGCAAATGCTGAATTTTTTATTCAAAATACGGGAGCTACTCCGCATTGGACTATTTTACCGGGAACTTCGGGAACATATACAGCAACAAAGTTATCGTTAATTATTTCTCAAACTGCACAATCGGGTACTATAGAGGTATATGGTTCAAATTCCTGTGGTAACGGACCTACATCATCTATTCAGGTTGCAGTAAAAGATAAAACACCTTTGCCTAAACTTGTCGACGATTCTTTACATGTTTGTTTTGCCGATGACCAACTCCCGTTAGTTCAATTGCAAAATCCGTATGGTACTATTTATTGGTTATACGATGGACAAGAATTACAACAACAAACATTGTCAACAGAAAAACCTGCATTGAATACACCAATTTCGTTTAAAGTATATCAGCATCAAGTTGGATGTTCGCAAAGTGATACAACCATTGGTTATGTGTATGTGGGACAAGAATTACAAGAACCTGTTATAACACTTCTTACCGATTCTACTTTACATGTTAGTACTATATATTCGTATGTGTGGTTTGCCAATACTGTAGAGTTTTTGCAGCAAACCCAAACAATACAACCTACACAAGAAGCAGAATTTTATGTACTTGCAACCGATGAGCATCAGTGTACGGTTCGGTCTAACACTATTGAGTTTACACCGCCGGTTCCAAATCAAATTGCACCTGTAAAACAAACGAAAGACTATACTTGTACTAAAGTAGGTTCTTCAATACACATTACTCCGGCAAACAATGAATCTATCACGTGTACGTTGTATTCAATAACAGGCGAAATTATTGAGACTAAGAAAGGTTCTTCGCTCATACAATTCTCATTATATACATTGCCTAAAACTATCTATTTTGTTGAAATTGGAACAGAACAAGGTGTTTTTGTTGAGCGATTTGTAAAATAAGTGTAGACAACAATGTTTGAATTGTTTTTTCGTCTTTTCAATAAATAAACTTTATATTTGCATTCATTTTTTTAGAAGATATGATAGACGAAGAACACTTATTAGAACATCTACAATCAATGTTTAATAATAATCCGGAGCATTTTAATATCATAGAAGAACAAATTGATATTCAATTGCAAATGAGTTATTTTAAACGTTCAAAACGATTAAAAAAGAAAAAAATTTCGCTTGAAACAGTTTTGCAACAAGTGCCATTATTGTATGCCGAGGATGTTAGAGTTGAAGAAAAACGCGATATATTGATTCATTTGGCTGCGTTCGAAGAGGTAGAAGCTTTTAGAGCAATTGAAGCGTATTGGAAAGTTGCCGAAGGGGATATAAAACCATGGGCGTCTATGGCGTATCGCGAAAGTAAAATGATGCTCGAAAGTTCTTTGCTCGACGAAAAACAAATTCTTATATCAACCGGTTTAGGAGGTAAAGGTCAAAAATTACGATATTTTTTAGTGTTTGTTCATGCTCAAAATAATGACTTTTCGGAAACACAACAAAAAATAGTTACCAATGAATTAGATTTTGTTTTGCAAAAACAAAATTCCGAAGTAGAATCTGTTGAGTTTAGTAATCAATTAGTCAAAGTTTTTGTTCTTATACCAATTTCTATAGCTGTTAAAGATTTAATATTGAATGTGGTTGCCGAGTGTAATCAATATGGCGATTTTGTGTCAGATAAATTCTTGATAACTAATGTGAAAGAACTTGAAAATGAGGAAATTTATCAAATAATTCAGGAAGGTGAACAGCAAGATGAAGACGAAGATTTTGATGATATAGATTATTACGACGAAGATGACGAAGATGATGAATAGTCATGCGTACCTATGGGGACATGAACGACCGTTTAATTCATATTCAAATTATTTAAAACAAACGTTTGGCGGAAGAATCCAAAAAATTAGTCTTAACGCTGGATTAACTTGTCCAAATAGAGATGGGACAGTAGGAGTAGGTGGTTGTGCATTTTGCAATAACGATGCGTTTATTACTGAATATTGCAATGCCGAAAAACCAATTTCGCAACAAATTATTGAAGGTAAACAATTTGTGAAACGTCGCTATTCGAAAGCACATCAATATTTTGCATATTTTCAGGCGTATTCCAATACGTATACATCTATAGAGCATTTGCAGCACTTGTTTGCTCAAGTTAAACGATTTCCCGAAATTATTGGATTTATTATAGGAACACGTCCCGATTGTATAGATGAGCAAAAATTAGAGTTTTTTGCAAAATTATCGCAGGAATATTTTGTAGTATTAGAGTATGGTGTAGAATCTATATATAATCAAACGCTCCAAGCAATTAATCGTGGGCATTCGTATGAAGTAAGCAAACAGGCAATTCAACAAACTGCTGACTATGGAATACAGGTAGGGGCACACATAATTTTAGGTTTACCCGGCGAAACACAGGAACAAATGTTTGCCGAAGCCTATGAATTATCACAATTACCTTTACATTCAATTAAATTACATCAGTTACAAATAGTTAAAGGTACTCGATTTGCTCAAGAATATAAGCAAAATCCCGAAGCTTTTACATTGTTTAGTCCCGAAGCATATATTCCATTTGTTGCCGAGTTTGTGTGCCGATTGTCACCGAATATTAAAATAGAACGTTTTGCCGGCGATAGCCCAATGCGTGTAAGAATTGCACCTGTGTGGCAAGGATTGAAATACGAATCGTTTGTGCAGAAACTTGAGGATTATATGGTTGAAAATCAATTGTATCAAGGAAAATATTACAACAATCTATAATATTATTTTCTGTTTGGCAGATTTCATATTTTTTATTACCAAATTATACTAAAATTTGGCTATTAATTATAAATTTGCAGCGTTTTGTAAGGTTATATAAAACAGTAATACTAATAGGTAAATAGTTTAAAAATAATATATATGGGAAAAAAAGCTCTTTTAGTTATACTCGATGGATGGGGAATCGGAAATAAAGATAAAACAAATGTAATTTATAGTACACCTACACCATATTGGGATTCATTATTGGAAACATATCCGAATTCACAATTGCAAGCTTCTGGTGAAAATGTTGGCTTACCCGATGGTCAAATGGGGAATTCAGAAGTAGGGCATTTAAATATTGGTGCCGGAAGAGTGGTGTATCAAGATTTGGTGAAAATAAATCTTGCATGTAGAAACAATACTATTTTAGAAAATCCTGAAATTAAACAAGCTTTCTCGTATGCCAAAAATAATGGAAAATCAGTTCATTTTTTAGGATTGGTAAGCGACGGTGGCGTGCATAGTTCATTAGAACATTTGTTTAAATTGTGCGATATTTCTAAGGAATACGGAATAAAAAACACGTTTATACACTGCTTTATGGATGGTCGTGATACCGATCCGCGAAGTGGTAAAGGCTTTATAGAACAACTTGATACATATACTAAAACATCGGCAGGTACCATAGCTTCTATTATTGGACGTTATTACGCTATGGACAGAGATAAACGATGGGAACGTGTTAAAGAATCCTATGATCTATTAGTTAATGGAATTGGAACAAAAGAAACCGATATGGTTGCTGCAGTGCAAAAATCATATGACAACGGTGTTACCGATGAGTTTATAAAACCTATAGTAAATGCATCAGTGAATGGGACAATTCAAGAAGGTGATATGGTGGTATTTTTTAACTATAGAAACGACCGTGCCAAAGAGCTAACAGTAGTGTTGACACAACAAGATATGCCCGATGCCGGTATGAAAATAATTCCTAATTTATGGTATTGTACTATGACACCATACGATGCTTCTTTTAAAGGCTTACATATATTATTCGATAAAGATAATGTAGAAAATACTCTTGGCGAACATTTATCTAAATTAGGGAAAACACAGTTGCATATGGCTGAAACAGAGAAGTATGCCCATGTTACGTTTTTCTTCAATGGAGGACGAGAAACACCATTTGCAGGAGAAGATAGAATCTTAATAAATTCTCCCAAAGTTGCAACGTATGATTTGCAGCCCGAAATGAGTGCTTTTGAAGTAAAAGATGCGTTACTAAAAGAATTAGCAAAACAAACGTATGATTTTATAGTTGTAAATTATGCTAATGGTGATATGGTAGGACATACCGGTGTGTACGAAGCTATAGAAAAAGCTGTAATTGCAATAGATGCTTGCCTAAAAGATACGGTAGAAGCTGCTAAAGCTGCAGGCTATGAGGTTATTATAATAGCAGATCATGGTAATGCAGATAATGCCGTAAATGCTGATGGAAGTGTAAATACAGCTCATTCGTTAAATCCTGTTCCGTTTGTTTATATTAGTCCAAATTCTCAAGCTCAAGTAAAAGATGGGATTTTAGCAGATGTTGCACCATCTATTTGTAAAATTCTTGGAATTGAACAACCAAAAGATATGACCGGAAAAGCATTGATTTAGTTTGATAATATTATTTATATAATGTAAAAGCCTGTAAATTAAGTTACAGGCTTTTTTTTTACTCATTCCAAAAATTTCGTTGTGTTTGTAATATCATGCTCTAACTATCATAAAAAAAAATGATAATTAATAGGTTCTTGTGTAAAACTTTATATTAACAATCAAAATATTCATACTATATTTGTGGCAAAATTTACAAATTAAATAAATTAATAGTAATATGAGTTTTACACACGAAGTTGAAGGAATGATTTGCGTTGCAAAAGGCGTAAATCACGGGCCTGCTCCAATACCTCAAGTTGGTAAATGGGTTCAAGCAAAAGAAGTTAAAGATATTTCGGGTTTAACACATGGTGTTGGATGGTGTGCTCCACAACAGGGTGCATGTAAATTAACATTAAATGTTAAAGACGGAATTATTGAAGAAGCATTAGTAGAAACTATTGGATGTACCGGTATGACACATTCGGCTGCTATGGCTGCTGAAATTCTTCCGGGTAAAACAATTCTTGAAGCGTTAAATACCGACTTGGTGTGCGATGCTATAAACACCGCTATGCGTGAATTGTTTTTACAAATAGTTTACGGACGTACTCAAACTGCATTTTCTGAAGGTGGATTACCTGTAGGTGCCGGTTTAGAAGATTTAGGAAAAGGCTTACGTGGAGTTACAGGTACATTGTACGGAACTTCAGCAAAAGGTCCTCGTTATTTAGAAATGGCTGAAGGGTATATTACTGAAATAGGTCTTGACGAACAAAATCAAATTATAGGATATCGTTTTGTAAGTTTGGGCAGAATGATGGATATGATTAAAGCAGGTACCGATGCTAACGAAGCATTACAAAAAGCTTCAGGTAAATACGGACGTATAGAAGAAGCAGTGAAAGTTATTGACCCACGTAAAGAATAAGGAGGAAATATATAATGGAACAACAATTATTTGAAAGTTACAGCAGAAGAATTAACCAAATTAATAAGGTTTTAAATTCTTACGGAATTTCTTCTATTCAAGAAGCAAAAGAACTATGCGATAAAAAAGGTGTAGATGTATATCAAATCGTAAAAGATATTCAACCTATAGCTTTTGAAAACGCTATGTGGTCGTATATAGTAGGAGCTGCTATTGCAATTAAAAAAGGTCAGACAAATGCTGCTGAAATTGCTGCAACACTTGGCGAAGGTTTACAAGCATTTTGTATTCCCGGATCGGTTGCCGACGATAGAAAAGTAGGTATTGGACATGGTAATCTTGCTGCAATGTTGCTTCGCGAAGAAACTAAATGTTTCGCTTTTTTAGCAGGTCATGAATCTTTTGCAGCAGCCGAAGGTGCTATAGGTATTGCAAAATCTGCAAACCGTGTGCGTAAAGAACCGTTACGTGTTATTTTAAATGGTTTAGGTAAAGATGCAGCTCAAATTATAGCTCGTATCAATGGATTTACGTATGTGCAAACTCAATTTGACTATGCTACAGGCGAAGTTAAAGAGGTAAAACGTATTGCATATTCTAATGGTGACAGAGCAAAAGTAAATTGTTATGGTGCCGACGATGTTCGTGAAGGTGTTGCTATTATGCATAAAGAGGGGGTAGACGTTTCTATTACAGGTAATTCTACAAACCCAACTCGTTTCCAACATCCTGTTGCAGGTACATACAAAAAAGAATGTATTGAGCAAGGTAAAAAATATTTCTCAGTTGCTTCGGGTGGTGGTACCGGTCGTACATTACACCCCGACAATATGGCAGCAGGTCCTGCTTCGTATGGTATGACAGATACTATGGGGCGTATGCACTCCGATGCCCAATTTGCAGGTTCTTCATCAGTTCCGGCTCACGTTGAAATGATGGGCTTAATAGGAATGGGTAACAACCCTATGGTTGGTGCTTCTGTTGCTGTTGCTGTAGCATTATCACAAGCAAAATAAAAGCGATTTTTTTTCGACATATTAAAGCCCGATAGTTTTCTGTCGGGCTTTTTTATTATTCCAAATTTCAATGCTTTTTAATATTAGCATTCACTCAAACTTAAGCCAATGTTCTAACTAAAACTTTCAAACACAATCTGAAATCGAATCCTTTTTTGTATTATTTTTACATAAAAAAATATCATACATGAAAATTCATGATATACTATCAGAAATTGAGGCTGTTGCACCACTTTCACTCCAAGAATCATATGACAATGCCGGCTTACTGGTGGGGGATGCTCACCAAGATGCAACCGGAGCCTTGCTTTGTATAGATGTTACCGAAGATGTTATAGACGAAGCAATCGCATTAGGGTATAATTTAGTAATTGCTCATCATCCTTTAATTTTTTCGGGATTAAAACGATTGCAAGGTGCTAATTATATTGAACGTTGTGTAATTAAGGCTATAAAACATTCTATTGCTATATATGCAGCTCATACTAACTTAGATGCGGTAAGTAATGGAGTTAATAAAAAAATATGTGAAAAAATAGGCATAATACAACCAACAATTCTGCGAAAACAAAAACAGGTGTTGAGTAAGATTTGTACGTTCGTTCCTCAAAAATATGCAGATGAGGTAAGACAAGCACTTTGCAATGCCGGTGCTGGAACTATAGGCAATTATTCTGATTGTTCATATAATTCTCAAGGTTTTGGTACATTTAAAGCTTTAGATGCTGCACACCCATTTGTAGGGGAAATTGGTGAAATGCATACTGAACAAGAAATGAAAATTGAAGTACTATGTCCCAATTATTTGATTTCGAAGGCTATTTCCGCTTTGGTAGCATCTCACCCATACGAGGAGCCTGCGTATGATATAATACCATTAGCGAATTCGCAAGATACAATAGGAGCCGGGATGATAGGTAAGTTAGCTGCTCCAATGATACTTTCTGATTTTTTACAACATATAAAACAGGTATTTTCTTGTTCAACTATTCGTTATTCGCAGTCAAATATTGATACCATACAAACCGTTGCTGTTTGTGGCGGTTCGGGAAGTTTTTTAATTTCAGATGCAATTGCACACCAAGCCGATATATTTATTACCGGCGATGTAAAATATCATGATTTCTTTGTTGCTGAAAATAAGATGATTATAGCTGATATTGGACATTATGAATCAGAACAATACACAAAAGAAATTTTTTATGAAATTATAAATAAAAAATTTCCTACATTTGCCCTTCAATTTTCAAAGGTTAATACGAACCCGATAAAATATGTATAAAATATGACAAGTAAAAAGGCAGAAACTGTTCAAGTTACGGTAGAAGATAAGTTAAAAGCTTTATTCCAATTACAAGAAGCTGATTCTAAAATTGATAGAATTCAACGATTACGAGGTGAATTACCTTTAGAAGTAAAAGATTTGGAAGATGAATTGGAGGGTTTGCAAACGCGAATCGAGAAAATTCAATCTGAAATTATTCAACGCAAAGAAGATATTGCTGCGAAGAAAAATGATATTAAAGATTCTCAAAATCACATTAAAAAATATGAACAACAACAAATGGATGTTCGTAATAATCGTGAATTTGAAGCTATAGCGAAAGAAATAGAATTTCAAAAATTAGAAATCGAATTATGTGAAAAACGAATTCGTGAATATTCTTTTGATATTGAAAATAAAACTAAATTATTAGAAACTTCACAAACTCGTTTTGAAGAACGTTCTATTGATTTACAACAAAAGCAAAATGAATTGAATGATATTATTGCTGAAACACAAAAAGAAGAAGAGGAATTAATCGCTGCTTCTGAAAAATTAGCAAGTGTTATTGAAGATAGATTGTTGTCTGCATATAAACGAATTCGTTCGAATGCACGTAATGGTTTGGCTGTAGCAAATGTAGAACGTGATGCTTGTGGCGGTTGTTTTAATAAAATACCACCACAACGACAACTTGATATTAAAACACACAAAAAAATTATAGTGTGTGAATACTGCGGTAGAATTTTACTCGATGCAGAATTAATTAGAAGTGAATTAGAAAACGCATAAATATAAAGCCCTCAACATTCTGAGGGCTTTTTTTTTGAATATCCGGTATTAAATTCTTAGATTTAACCTAGTAAATGGAATTTGATTTTGTGATGTAAAACCGTTATTTGTGAATATCTGCGTGTAACAAACGAATTGGAGCTTTTTTATTGTACTAAAATAACGTGAGTTCGACGTAATTTTTGAGTTCAGACCGCTTAGAGATAGTTACCGATTATGAAATCAATATAGCCCAATTTCAATTTCATCTCATTGTACTATTTGATTTCTATATCGGCATTGAGCATTGTAATTATTTAAAAAAAATACAATTGCTAAAAAGATTCGATTGATACACACGTAATCATATCGGGATATTATAAGTGTTTATCAAGAAGAAGATTGCTGTCAAAAAGCGGTTTTATTATGCTTTTTATAAGAATTCGATTCTCTTCGTTACATATTTTCAAAGTAACCCGCTACATTTTTAAATATGTGCCTTGATAATCAAATTCTTATAAAATCTGAACTTAAATAATTACATCGAACTCACGTTAAAATATATCTGGATTCAGACTTTAAAAATTCATAATTACCAAAATTATAGTATATATCATAGTGGGGAGTACTATTCCTTTTGATGCCTGATCTAACTTTTTGTAATAAAAAAATGAAAATAAAAAGAAAACCGGAATAACAGACCATATAAATACATTTGTTCCTAATTCCCAACTTTTAAGTATGGAAAGAAACTCCGAAAATGTCATGGTTTTGGTAAAGAAAAAATAAATTACAGCCAAAGCTATAGGAGGTAATAAAAGTCCACAGAGTAAACCAAACCAAAATGTATTAATTTTTTGCATTATATTGAATAGTTGAATGGTGAATAATAGAGTTCGTATTCAAAGTTTGTAATGATTGTATTGAATTTAAATCGGTAGTTTCTACTTGCAGTGGTACCGCAGTAATGTAATTTTGTTTTAACAGCCACTCGTCGCTGTCGCGAGCTTCGGGTTCGTAATTTTCGAAATGACCTGTAAGCCAAAAATAATCTTGATTGTGAGGGTCGGTTCGTTTATCAAATTCTTCAATCCAAATACCTTTAGTTTGTCTACAAACCTGTATTCCTTGAATATTTGCTGTGTCGTGACAAGGAAAATTAACATTTAAAAAAACATTTCGCTGTAGACCTTGTTCAATTACATGGTGTGCTATAGTTTGAATATATGGTCTAAATGCATCAAAATCGGCATCGGGACTAAAGTCGAGGCTCGAAAAAGCAATCGAAGGAATTCCGTTTATAGCACCTTCGCGTGCTGCGGCAACAGTACCTGAATAGATAGAACAAATCGAAGCATTTGATCCATGGTTTATTCCCGATACTAATAAATCGGGATTTTTTCTGTCAAAAAATTTATCGAGAGCCATTTTTACACAATCTACAGGGGTGCCTGTCATATCATATACCATTAAACCATTCTCGTTTTTATGTTTATGTAAACGAACAGGAGAGCTAAATGTAATTGCATGAGCCATTCCAGAACGTCCGGTATTAGGTGCTATAACCATAACATCTCCAATTTTACTCATTTCTTCTATAAGTACATGTATTCCTTTGGCTTGAATACCGTCATCGTTGGTTATAAATATAAATGGTCGTTCAGAATTTTGCATATTGTATATTTTTGTTGCTAAAATACAATTTTTTATTCAAAGTCATGAATCTGTATTTTCAAAAAAATGTACTTTTGTTGTGAAAATTAAAAAATATAACAAAACATGCATTTTAGTATTCTGTGCAGTTTTTTAAGTACTATTGTAAATAATTAAAGATAACACAAATGAAAATTTCATATAATTGGCTCAAAGACTATATACATATTGATTTAGATGTTGAAACTGTTTCTAAAATTCTTACTGATATTGGTTTGGAAGTAGAAGGGTATGAATTGTTTCAGACTATACGTGGCGGTTTACAAGGTGTAGTTGTGGGCAAAGTGTTAACATGTGAAAAACACCCAAATGCAGACAAGTTGCATGTAACTACGGTAGATATAGGAAATACTACAATAGTACCAATAGTATGTGGAGCTCCCAATGTTGCAGCGGGACAAACTGTATTGGTTGCTACCGAAGGAACTAAATTATATTCGGGAGATTCTGAATTTGTGATTAAAGCAACCAAAATTCGTGGCGAAGTGTCGCAAGGAATGATATGTGCCGAAGATGAGCTTGGTTTGGGTACCAGTCATGATGGTATTATAGTGTTATCAAACGAAATCGCTGCCGGAACATTAGCATCGGACTATTATAATATTCAAGACGATTATGTATTTGAAATAGGATTGACTCCTAACAGAATTGACGCCGCATCGCATATAGGTGTTGCTCGCGATATTGCTGCATTTTTAAGTTTATCGGGTGTTTGTAATATTACCAAACCTTCTGTTGCAACATTTGCTCCAAGTAATTCGCCATTGTCGGTAACTGTAGAAGTTGCAAATTTCGAAGCTTGTCCGCGGTATACCGGATTGGTTATTCGAGGTGTACACATAGGAGAGTCTCCTCAATGGTTACAAAACAGATTGCGAGCAATAGGTCAAAAACCTATAAATAATGTAGTAGATGTTACAAATTATGTGTTGCACGAAATGGCTCAACCGCTTCATGCTTTTGATGTATCAAAAATTGAAGGAAATAAGGTTGTAGTTACAACTCTGACAGAAAAAACGAAATTTGTTACTCTCGATGGTGTTGAACGGGAGTTGCATGCAAATGATTTGATGATTTGTGATGCCTCTAAACCCATGTGTATAGCTGGTGTTTTTGGTGGCATAGAGTCGGGAGTAACTAATGATACGTGCGATATATTTTTAGAAAGTGCTTATTTTAATCCTGTATTTGTTCGTAAAACTGCTCGCAGACATGGATTGTCAACTGATGCTTCGTTCAGATTTGAACGAGGTGTTGACCCCAATAATACGGTGTATGCTCTTAAACGTGCAGCTATTCTTATTCAAGAAATTGCAGGAGGAACTATAGAATCGGGAATTTTTGATTCGCACCCCAATGAATTTCCTTCGTTTACTGTTCAGTTGCAGTATTCTAAAATATGTGCATTAATAGGTAAACATATAGAAAAACAAACTATACGAACAATTCTTGAGGCATTAGAAATAACTATTGCTGCGGAAGATGGCGATTCGTTAACTGTAATGGTGCCTCCGTATAGGGTTGATGTGCAACGACAAGAAGATATTGTTGAAGATATTTTACGCATTTATGGATATAATAATGTTGAGATTCCTTCGGCTATTCGTTCGTCTGTAGTGTTTTCGCATGGAGTAGATTCTACTAAATTGAAACATAACGTTTCAAACATGTTGGTTGCCGAGGGGTTTTATGAAATTATGAATAATTCGTTGACTCGTAGTTCTTATTATCAAAAATTTGAATCTGAATTATACGAAACACGAGTATCTATATTGAATCCATTAAGTGCAGAACTCGATTGTATGCGTAGTTCATTGTTGTTTGGCTGTTTGGAAGTTGTTGCGTATAATAAAAACAGACAAACTTCTGATGTGTCAATTTTTGAATTTGGTTCTGTGTATCATCATGTGGCAACAGAAGGAACAGTAATTCAAAAATATAAAGAACAACAACATCTTGCTATCTGTAGTATAGGCAAACAAATGTCGCAACATTGGAATTATCCAAATGCCGATACCGATATATTTGTATTAAAATCGCATGTAAGTAAAATTCTACAAAAATTAGGATTACAATCATATCGATATACACCTATGCAAAATTCGACTTTAGATGGTTTGGAATGTGTTGTAAATAAGAGAATTGTAGGTCGATTGGGGGTTGTAAAGCCGGCAGTTTGTAAACAGTTTGATATTGAAAAACCTTGTTTTTATGCCGAAATGTATTGGGATGTTTTATTAGAATTGTTTGGTTCGCCTATTCAATATAAAGAAATTCCTCAATATCCTGAAGTTCGTCGCGATTTGGCTTTATTGCTTGATAATTCTATTGAATTTGAAACAATTAAGAAATTAGCATTTGAAACAGAACGTACATTACTTAAGCATGTTACTGCATTTGATGTATATCAAGGAAAAGGAGTGCCTGACGGGAAAAAATCTTATGCAATAGCCTTTACATTGCTCGACAAAGAAAAAACATTAACAGATGCTCAAATAGATGCTGTAATGTCCAAATTAATTGCAAAATACACGAGTGTTTTGGGAGCTGAATTGCGATAACTGTTATATGTGTTATTCAAAATAGCTTACTAATGAAGGGATATCGTTTATAGATATTAAAGTGTTTGGGATAATATTAAGTTGTTGATTTTGTTTTATGAATACATGATTACATTCTTGTAATTCATAATTATAGGTATCCATAAACAAACAATTTTTTTCAGTAAAATAACTGTCATCAACTGATGTGAAATTTAATTCGCATACCGACAGTTCATATATTTGTTCTACATTATATAGTATTGGTAACCCTTGAGTGCGGCAAATAAATGGACGATTTTTATAGATTGTGCACATATTTGTTTGTAAAAATATGCATTCATTCGATACCGTGTGAGCCAATAGAGGGGTATGTGTTTGAAATAATTCTTGTGCTATAGCATATGCTTCAATTGGTAATACTCCAAAATTCATACAGCATGATGAACATTGTTTTTTACATACCATCTGATGAGAGTGAACCTGTTGTAATTGAGCAATTTCAGAATCTAAGCGAGAACGTATTTCAATATATTTAATACATGCGTCAGATGTAATCATTGTAGGTGTTTAATTAATTTTTGCAGGTACTATTTTTCCTGCTACATACACAGGCACTTTAGAACAAGTATCAAAAGTTAAGCAATAATCAATGCAATCGTCAAGATTATTTGAACGTAATCGTTCGTGTTGAGCACATTTATTTATTAGTGCTCGCAAATTATGCTTGTGGGTGTTCCACATATCTACAGCTGCTATAGCTGAGTCGCACATTGTAGTATATTGCTGTGTGGTTAGTAAAGCATCGGTTAATGCTCCTGCAAACACAGAATCTTCAATATTATATTTCCCTTTCCAACCGGCACAGAGAATTGTTATAGGAGATTTTTGAGCTATTAACCATTGTAATAACACTGTAAAATTACAAAAAGAACCTATTGCGACAGCTTTGCATTCTTCGGCCATTTGAACAGTTTTAGTTCCATTTGTTGTGCTATATACAATTTCCTTTCCTAGTACATTTTCTTTTGTGAAATTTGAAGGAGAATTGCCAAAATCTGCAAAATCCAATATTAATCCATTACGTTCGGCAGCAACAATACTCCCGTTTTCTTTTGCATTCATAGCCTCGCGACGAGTTTTTACGGGAATTATTGCATGTGCCCCATTTTCAAACGCAGTACAAATTGAGCTTGTAGCTCGCAATATGTCAACCACCACTACTACAGCTTCTTTATTTTCATATAAAGGAAATAAATCGGGACTGTAACAAACTTCAATACTATATTGTTCCATCTGTAATTGTTTTTTCTTTTTCGGCAACATCAAACGCCACTATAATAGCTGTAAAGCCCCAAAATAATGACGCAATTTTGTCCATATCGAGAAAATTATTTAAAAAACTATGTAAATAATATGTTATAAGCGAAAGTAATAAAAATAAAGTAATTTGTTTTACAAATTCATCTTTGGTGGAATTAACCAATCTAAATCCAATAATAAGTGTGGCTATAAGTATTGCTAAATATGTTGCTGTGCCCATAAAACCGGCTTCGGCAAGTAAGCCTAAGTATTCGCTGTGAGCATTACCGTTATCGTGAGCATTCGTGCTAATTATAGTTAAATCTTGGGAATGCTGAAATGGAGCATACAAAAACATATATGTTCCCGGTCCCCAACCTACAATAGGACGCTCTTCGAACATACGGAGAGCACATTTCCATCTGTTTATCCGTTCCAAATTTGAAGCATCGGTACTAATATTTGAAATAGATTTTACATGCGAACCAAAATCAGAACTTGAAACTTCTTCGTTTTTCGATAAATTATGCATTATATCGCTATACATAGGTGTTATAAGTGCAGCCAAAAATATAATAATTGCTAGTATTGTTCGCATTTTAATTTTAAACTTTATAAGAGCCCAAATTGGAATTATTGCAGCTAAACTTAGCCATGCAGCTCGGGTGTACGAAAGTAATAAAGCGGCAAACAAAATACCTAAAACAACCCAGTACATAAATCGAATGTTAAATATTGGTTTCGAAAATTGTTTTAATACATATACAGCAGGCAGTATCATTGCTAATGCGGCACCATACGAGGTGTGATCGCGAAAAATCGGGTACATTACATAATTTGCTGCTTTTTGGGTAAAACCTGCTTCGGCATGTTGAAATACTGTATATCCTATTGCTACCAATAAACCTAAGGTGTATGCCCATATATATTTCGTAATATTTGAACGATCTACAACTAATTGTGTAATCAATAAATAAAACGAAACAATAAACCAAATTCGCACTAAAAGGTATTTAAATGATACCATTTTCATTTCAGATGTTATTGCGGTAAACATTAACCATGTAAGGTATATGTATATAGTAATTGTAATAGGGTGGGATAGTATTTTTTTATCGAATTTTTTTTCAGTTATTAATTTAAGAAAAAACATTCCGGTAGCTAAAATTAAAAAAGGCTCGGTGGGTAAACTTAAATTTACCGGTATATTTGGAATAAACACCGATAATTCCATAGATACGGGTACAAAAAATAGTATGGTAAGTAATAGTTTGTCGAGCGAAAAAAAAGCGAAAAAACCGAGAATTATTGCAAAAGGCAATAATGAAATTATATACGAATCATTATAAACACCTATCATGTTAACGACTATAAATAAAGCCGATAGTAGATAGAGAAATATATATGTTCTAGTAATTTTCACCCCGAAACTAGGATTCGCTAATTTGAACTGTATCTTTTTTTCGTAAATCGCGCAAAAGCTCAACAAATATAAGAAGAACAAATGCCAATGCGAATGTAGAAAGTGTAGAAACTAATACAATAATACTGCGTTTAGGTTTCGCTTTTTTGTCTGATTTAAATGCTTTATTTACAACGTAAAAGTGAGTTAGGATTTGTTCTGCATCTACTTTTGCTTCTTTGTATCTGCCGTTAAGCAAACTCAATTGTTCTTTTTCGTACAATAAAAAGTCGCGAAGCGAAATATAAGCACTACCATATTTTGCTAAGGTATCGAGTTGTTTTTTTAGCTCGTTTGCACCACGCATATTACCACCTACAACAGCATCGGCATATGCTTTATTTAATACTTCCGATTGTGATTCAAAATCCAATACACCTTTACTCATTATAAATTGTAATGAATCTTCTAATTTTTTAAGCTGGGCAACTTTTGTGTCATATTCATATTGCACAATTTTAAAAGCTTCGATTGCACGTTCTTTTTCCATACGATTCATTACCGTATCTATAAGCATGCATATATCATTTGCTATCAATGCTGCGGTGTCGGGGTTCGAATCAAATACCTCAATTTCTACTGCCATATATTCGGTGCGTTTAAAGTTTATTCGATTGTTAAACTTTTTCAACATTCTATCTATTGGATATTTTTCATTAGCACTGTCAATTTCGTAATGTTTCCATAAATTATATTTTTTTATAATTTTACTTCGTAATTCATCACTGTGAAGTACTTGCAGAATTTGTTCAACTTCTTCAACTTCACCAAAAACCGATTCCTTTTTGTAAGAATTTATAGTAGTTATTAATGATTGCGATATGGATGTGGAAGGTGCCGGAAATACTATTACATTAGATTTGTAAAGAGGGGTTATAAATAACGAAACTACTATAGATACAATAAAACCTATAGATGTAATAATAATTAATGGTTTACGATACGAATAAATTTTGTACAATAAATCATTTGAATTAAAAGAATAACGGTCTTTGTTTTCCATGAACATAGGTATTAAAATAAACCGAACAATTCGGCATCAATTTTATTTATAATTTTGTTTAAATCGGCAGGGTTTTCTATAAAATTAATAGAATCGGTATCGATTACGAGCATTTTTCCCAAATCATATGATTTAGCCCACGTGTCGTAACGTCTGTTAAGGCTTTCTAAATAGTCAATACGAATAGTATTTTCATATTCTCTTCCTTTGGTTTGAATTCGTTTTACTAAACTAGGAATAGAAGCTTTTAAATATATTAATAAATCCGGTGGTTGCAATAATTGTTCAACTTGACGAAATAATGAAAAGTATGTTTCAAAATCGCGAGTTGCCATTAAATCCATACTATGTAAATTGGGGGCAAAAATATATGCATCTTCATACATTGTGCGGTCTTGTATTACATTCTTGCCGGAATCATGAATACTCATAATTTGTTTAAGTCGCGAATGGAGAAAAAATATTTGAAGATTAAACGCCCATGCCTTCATGTCTCTATAAAAATCATCGAGATATGGATTGTCATCTACATCTTCGTAATTTGTTTCCCAATTGTAATGTTTTGCCAATAAACTTGCAAGTGTGGTTTTACCTACGCCAATGTTTCCTGCTATAGCTATATGCATATGTTTGAATTTAATTTTGTGCTAAAATACAAAAAATACTAAAATGTAAAGCTAAAAATTATGTATAAATAACAGTATTACTGGTTCTCTTTATGTAAATATTTGTTATTCAAATCGAAAGAATTTTACCGATGTCATATTCATGAGTTTTACTCCCGGAAAATAAAAGGAAATTATTTTGTCGTAAGTGAAATTTTTTCGAGCCATTTCCATTGCTCCTTCCTGCGATAGCCCTACACCATGACCATATCCTTTGCCTTGTAAATAGAGCATATTGTCTTTGTGTTCAATTGAAAAAAAAGTTGAACGTAGTTTAAAATCACTTCGTATTGTTTTTAATTCTAACAGCGAATCATTACCGTTGTATGAATAATATTTTTTACGTTGCGGTTGTTCAAACGAAAATGGAATAGAATCGTGTAAGGTAAATCCTTTTGATGATAAATATGTTTTCCATTCCGAAACAGGTATTTCTTTAGTCCATGAATATCCAGGTAATCCTACGCTGTATGGGTCGGGTTTTGAACGTAAATAATAATGATGTACTATCCATAAATCTTCAGAATTTACGGTTTGTCCTCCTGAATTAGCATAAAATGTAGCCGAAGCTATTTGTAATGTAGAATCCACCATTATTATGCCTGTAGTATTTAATGCTGCATCAAGAATTTGTAAATTCATTTTACAACGACCTTTATATGCTTGACAATGAACTCCATCGCATAAATTAAAACCTTCGTGTATGTGTTTTTCAAAAAACCTCGCTGCATATGTTCTGCACAATACGGATTGTGCTTTGTAATATTCGAGTGGAGCTTTTGATCCACCTTCGGCTTCTACTACACCGGCTATGTATTTGTCAAAATTTACATCGTTTATCAGAATCAAGTGAGATGTTACTGTTTTAACATATAAATCATTGTCGTAAGTGCGTTGCGGAAATTGTTTGTTGGGAGATGTTATTGCAAAAAAATTCTCTTGTTGTGCCCCACGAATAAGTAAAAATGTGTCAACTACCACATGATTATTAGCAACGTCTATACGAATTTTATTCCGTTTGATGCTAATTGTTGCAACATCTCCTTCTTGCAATGTGTACACTATTGTGTTGTTGCTTACTATATCGTATTTTCCACGTGCTGCGGTAAATTGAAATTGTTCAATTGCTATGTGTGAATATATGCGAATATTTATATTTTGAGCTTCGACAGAAAGCTGGGCAAACCATAGATATAAGAATATAATAAATCGCATATTTTTTTTGCAAAATTAGTAATTATTTTGAGAGGTTGTTGCATTTAATTATAGGAAATTATAGTTTGTGTTTTTCAATTTTTTTATTGATTTCATGTGTGAAAAATTTTGAATATATTATTGATAATTAATTGCATAAAGAGGAGTTTGTGTGTGATAATTACAATTTGTTGTAATAATGAATAAAAAAATAATTGAAAATCCTATTATAGTGCATAACACGTTGATAACTCTCTTAATTATTCGTTATTGTACAAGGTACTTTTTCCTATTTTTGAAACGAAATGGAATACATATGCAAGTTCAAGAGTATAAAACAATTCATGCTCCTGTAGAAGGTGAATACAAAGAAAAAGGGAGTAAATTTTTGGCTTTTGCATATCCGGTACATTCCGAAGACGAAGTAAAAATGCTGCTAGAAGATCTAAAAAAACGTCATCATACAGCTCGACATCATTGTTGGGCGTATCGACTGTTGCCTGATGGAAGTAAATATAGAGCATATGACGATGGGGAACCTTCAAATTCAGCAGGTAAACCTATTTTAGGGCAAATAGAATCTTTTGGGCTAACACAAACGTGTGTTATTGTAGTTCGTTATTTTGGTGGTACATTATTAGGTGTAGGGGGACTTATGCATGCATATAAAGAAGCTGCCAAAAATGCTTTGCTTTCTGCTCATGTTATAAGTAAACATGTTGAATCGAAGTTGCGTATTGTTTGTGATTTTAAGGCCGTTAATGTTGTAATTACTGCTTGTAAACAATATCAAGGTTCAATAATCACCCAAGATTTTTCAGAGCGTTGTAATATAGTTTGTTCTATTCCATTACAATTTCATCAACAATTTATGCATAGTATTAATCAAACACATATACACGCTGAACAATTATGAGTACATTTTCGTTATTACAAGAACTTTGTAGCATTCACGCACCTTCGGGTAACGAAGGTGCAATGTCGGCATTTATTCTAGATTATGTTCAAAAACAATCGTTTACTTGGAAACGAAAACCGAGAGTATATGCCGGAATCGGGTTTCAAGATGCTATAGTGCTTGTATTCGGGTCGCCTCGCACTGCTGTGTTTGCTCATATAGATTCAGTAGGATTTACTGTTGGGTATAACAAAGAATTAATACCTATTGGTTCTCCAAAAGCTGATGAAGGTACTCAATTGGTAGGTCACGATTCGTTAGGAGATATTTGTTGTTCGCTCCAATATACCGTGCATGAATGCATAAATGACGATGGTACAAAATCAGAAGAACGGGTGTGTGAATATATGTTTTCGCGTGATATTGAACGTGGTACAACATTAACCTATAAACCTAAATTTGTAGAAGACGAACAATATATATCTGCTACATATATCGATAATAGAGCAGGAGTATGGTCTGCGTTGCAACTTGCCGAATCTTTGGAAGATGGTATTATTGTATTTTCAACATACGAAGAGCATAGAGGGGGAAGTGTTGCATTTTTACAACGTTTTTTGTACAAAAAATATCATATTTATCAAGCTCTTATCTCCGATATTACATGGGTTACCAAGGGTATTAGTTTTGGTAATGGTTGTGTAATTTCTTTGCGTGATTCGTATATACCTCGTAAAGCATATACGCAAAGAATTGTAGATATTGTAAGGCGTTCACAATTGCCGTTTCAGTGCGAAGTTGAAAGTTCGGGTGGAAGCGATGGTGGGTATTTACAGCAATCGCCGTATGCTGTAGATTGGTGTTTTGTTGGAGCTCCACAAACAGGAGCCCATACGCCCAACGAAAAAATATATAAAGAAGATTTGCTTTCAATGGTTCAAATTTACAAAATTTTACTCAAAGAGTTGTAATAGATTATATTGATGGTTTTTTTATTTAAAAAAAATGTAATAATATTTGTATGATAAAAAATGTATATACTATACCTAATACAATTAATAAACAGAGTCTTATAAAAACTATGAAACAAGTAGCAGCATTGCTTTTCCTATTAGTGTTTGTCATTCTAGATTACGGTTTTCTTAATCCTAACGAACCGCCGCAACCCTATGTGCCAATGACAAAAAATCCATTTGAACATGTAGACAAAACATGGGTAGATTCTGTGTACAATTCTATGACGTTAGAGCAGCGAATAGGGCAATTGTTCATGGTAGCTGCCTATACTTCGCCTGAACAAAGCAATAAACAGCAGGTGGCCGATTTAATAACGAATTATGGTATTGGTGGTATTATTTTTATGAAAGGTAGTCCAACCAATCAAGTTCTTTATACCAATTATTTTCAATCGCTCAGCAAAGTTCCCCTTATGGTGGCAATCGATGGTGAATGGGGGTTGGCTATGCGATTAGATAGTACCACTTCCTTCCCTCGTCAATTAATGTTGGGTGCTATAACCGACAACAAGCTTATTTATGAAATGGGCTATGAAATAGGTAGGCAGTGTAAACGAATGGGGATACATGTGAATTTTGCTCCTGTTGTAGATATTAATAATAATCCGAACAATCCGGTTATAAATTCTCGTTCGTTTGGAGAATTAAAACATAATGTTGCTGTAAAAGGTGATTATTATATGACTGGTATGCAAGATCAGGGAATTTTAACTACTGCTAAACATTTTCCGGGTCATGGCGATACCGATGCCGATTCTCATAAAAGTTTGCCTATAATTCCTCATAGAAAAGCACGATTGGATAGCGTGGAGTTGTATCCGTTTAAATATTTGATTCAAAGAAATTTAACCGGTGTAATGGTTGCTCATTTATATATTCCCGAAATTGATAGAACCAAAAATCAAGCATCGACATTGTCGCCTAAAATTGTTCAAGATATATTAAAAAATCAATTGGGTTTTAATGGTTTAATTTTTACCGATGCTCTAAATATGCACGGGGTGAGTAAGTATTATAAACCTGGAATTTTGGAGATTAAAGCATTGTTGGCTGGTAACGATGTGCTATTGTTTCCCGAAAATGTTCCTATTGCAGTAGAAGCTATAAAAACAGCTATAAAAACAGGTAAATTAAACGAAAAAATAATTGAACAAAGGTGTAAAAAGATATTAGCTGCAAAATCATGGGCAGGAATTCGAGATTCTGTAGATAGTATTCCAACTCAAAATTTATATACAGATTTAAATACTCCGCATGCAGAATTGCTTGTAAAAAAGTTAGTTAGAGCTTCAATTACTGTAGCTAAAGATGCAAATAAACAATTGCCTATTCAACATTTAGATACTCAAAAAATTGCGTATGTTAGTCTTCAACAGCAATCTCTCGACACGTTTTTGTTTGCTGCTAAGCAGTATGCTCCAATTTCGTCATATGTAGTTGCTCACAATTCCGAATATTCTACTCAATTAAATTCTGTAATATCACAATTACAAGGTGCAACTACCGTAATTGTAAATGTTGTAGGAAACAGTCAATTCTCTACTAAAAAATATGGTATAACACCAGCTATGGTTGACATAGTTTCAAAAATTGCCAAACAATGTAATGTTATATTAGTGTTACATGCCAATCCGTATGCATTAGATTATTTTACCCAAGCAATACCCGATATACAATCGGTTGTAGTTGCTTACGATTACAGTAAAATGGTGCAATTTGAAACTCCACAAGTTATATTTGGAGCTTTGCCTGCACAGGGGTTATTGCCTGTAGGAGTAGGTGGAATTCCGGCAGGAAAGGGCTACTTGTATCGTTCTATTGAACGGTTACGATACTCAACACCGTTTGAAGCCGGATTTAACGAACAAAAATTACAAAGTATAGATTCTATTGTATATGCAGCTATTTCAGATAAAGCTACTCCAGGGTGTCAAGTTTTGATAGCAAAACAAGGAATGGTAATATATAATAAGGCGTTTGGTACGTTGTCGTATGATAGCAACCAAAAAGTTACACAGCAAACACTGTATGATTTAGCCTCGTTAACCAAAGTTGCTGCAACTACGGTAAGTTTAATGAAATTATATGATCAGGAATTATTTTCGCTCGATGCTACTCTTGGTACATATTTGCCTCAAGTTCAGGGAACCAATAAAGATACCTTGCGAATGAGCAATATATTAACTCATCAGGCTCAGCTGCATCCATGGATTCCTTTTTACCAATATCTGATACAAGATTTTTTTAATCCTAAGGTTCGAGATTTGAAAAAAAATAAACGTAAAGGCGATTATACCGTTAAAATAAATCCAAATCTGTATTTGCACAAAAATTATGGCTTTGTTGATAGCTCTTTGTCTTCATTTAAAACAGATTTATATTCACTACAAATTGCAAATAATGTGTATATGAATCCGGCCAAAAAAGATATGCTCTATTCTATTATTTATAATTCAAAATTAATCGATAAAAAGGAAGTTGTATATAGTGATTTGGGATTCATATTGTTTGCCGATGTTATAAAAAATCTTTCGGGAAAATCTATTGATACATATGTTCGTCAAGAGTTTTATACAAAATTAGGGGCAAATTCTTTGTGTTACAATCCCTTGCAGTATTTTTCAAAAGAATATATTGCCCCTACAGAATACGATGAAGTGTTTCGTCGACAATTAATTCATGGGTATGTACATGATCCGGCTGCAGCAATGTTAGGAGGTGTTAGTGGGCATGCAGGAGTGTTTGGCAATGCCAACGATTTGGCTAAATTGCTTCAAATGTTATTGCAAAAAGGTTATTATGGTGGTGAACAATATATTCGTGAATCAACGGTAGATTTATTTACATCATGTCCGTTTTGTGCTCAAGGCAACAGAAAAGGATATGGATTTGATAAAGCAGAATCGGATTCTACTAAATTAGATCCTACCTGTCGTTGTACATCTGAATTAAGTTATGGTCATACAGGGTTTACCGGAACTATTTTTTGGGTCGATCCTGCACAGGAATTGGTATACATATTTTTATCGAATAGAGTGTGCCCCGATGCAGATAATACGTTACTTGCAAATTCTCGTGTGCGACCTAAAATTCAACAAGTAGTGTATAATGCTATTTTGAGAAATGAAATAAATTAAATAGACTTGAATAAATAAAAAAAAACATATAATAATCATGGAATTATCGAGATTTAAAGAAATTGCACTCAAGTATAAGGTTATTTTTTTTGATGCGTATGGTGTACTCAAAACATACAAAGGAATATTGCCGGGAGTTAAAGAAATGCTTGTTTTTTTGCAAGAAAACAATATTGATTTTTACGTGCTTACCAATGATGCATCGCGTAGTCCCGAATTACTTGTAAAAGGGTATCACAATGCCGGAATTACTGAAATTACACAACATAAGGTAATTTCGTCGGGTATGCTTGCTCGCGAATATATACAAAATAAAGTTGAGCATGGTCGGATTGCATATTTAGGTACCGAAGCATCTGCTCATTATATCGAAAAAGATGGCTTACAGACGGTTTCTATAAAAGATTTGGATATAGAAACGTGTGGTGATGTTACGGCATTAGTTTTTTTAGATGACGAAGGGTATGATTGGAATGTGGATTTGAATAAAACTCTAAATTTATTGCGAAAACGACCTATTCCTGTAATAGTAGCAAACACCGATGGTACATATCCTGTAGCCAAAAAAGATGTGGCTATTTCGGTAGGTGCTGTTGCCGATATGATTGAAAAACTAGCTCGTAAAACATTTATACGTTTTGGTAAACCCGATTCGCAAATTTTTAATTATGCTATGGAAAATGCTGTTCGCGATGATTCTGCAACAAAAAATGATATTCTTATGGTTGGCGATTCACTTGTTACAGATATTATAGGTGGTAATAAATTTGGAATAGATACATGTTTAGTATTGAGTGGAAATATATTACCCGAAAATTATGAGTTAATGATTCAATCGCTTGGTATTATTCCCGATTATATTTGTGAATCGGTAGCAACCTAATTGGTAGGATTTTTATACTATTTAGCCTCAATGACTAAAAAAATAATTAATCATTAATAATTAACCATTAATAATTAACCATTTTTCTTACTATATTCCACAACTCTTTCTGTTGCTAGTTTAGAACTAATAATTGCCATAGGTAATCCTGCCCCGGGAACAGTTGATGCTCCAACATAAAACATGTTTTTGAATACTTCGTCGTAATTTCGTGGTCGCAATCCTCCTATTTGTTTTATAGCATGCGATAATCCTAAACCGCTGCCTTTGTATAAATTGTATTGTTGTTCCCAATTGGCAGGGGTACATATAGTTTTTGATACTATCAGAGGAATAATGTCTTGTCCTATTCGTTTCGAAAAATCTTGAAGTATACCCGTAACTATTTCTTCGGCATCGTCCCACGATTGTTTATTGAGTAAGTTTGGTACAGGGCATACAAAAAATAAACTTTCGCACCCTTCGGGAGCACATTCTTTATTGTATTTTGAAACTACATTGACATAATAATAAGGTTTTTCGCTTGTCGAAATATCTTCTAATACGTGGTTTGAATACTCCTTATAATTACGACCTAAAAAATAATTGTGATGATGAACTTGTGGTAGTGTGGTGTTAATGCCAATGTAAAAAGTTAAATATCCCATTGTCCAATCTTTGCGTGCCAATTTTTTCTCACTGTAAGCTTTTCGTTGCAATACTTTGCCGCGAAATACTGCAGCATCTGCGTTAACCACAAATATGTCGGCAGTATACGTAATACCCTGTTTGTCGGTTACTGAACTAATTTTGTTGCCGATATACTCTACTTTTGTAATCTCTGTATTATATTGAATATTTACGTTTGCTTTGTCTAATTCTCGTAAAATTCCGATAACAATTTGATACATACCGCCTTGTACATTGTAATATCCATCGTGTTTAAATTCGGTGTACGATAATAGGGTGTATATCGATGATGTGTCAAATGGCGTTTTACCCAAAAAGAAAGCAACTAACGAAATAATTTGACGTGCTTCTTGTGATGTGAAATGTTTAGATACTTGTTGCCAAAATGTACGAAATAATTTAGGAATATGATAGGGGTTTACTTTTGCTAATTCTATGAAATATGCAAACTTTGAACTAAAATTGTGTTTAATTACAATGTCAATTGTATCGTGAAAAATAGATGAACATTCTGCTATGTACGCTTCAAATTTTTTCTCAAAATCAGCTTCAATTCCTTCGAATTGTTGTGCAAATAATTGTGGGTTTTTATGAATTTGCCATATTTTATCGTTTCCTGCAAAATGAACCGTGTAAAGAGGGTCTAATTCTATAAAATCAAAAGGAATAGAAATATTGCATTCTCGAGCAAACGCTTCAAATTCATAGGACATGCTAAAAAAACTAGGTCCTGCATCAAATGTAAATCCGTCTTTCTTTATTTGGTTTAATCGTCCTCCAGCCTGTGCATTTTTTTCGAGAATTTGTACCGAATATCCTTGTTTAGCCAAACGCAAAGCTGTAGATATTCCACCTAATCCGGCTCCTATAATTACTACTGATTTTTTTTGCATAGGTATGTGGGGTTAAAGGTTTAAGGGTTTAGGGGTATTTAGGTTCATTTTTAATTTTTTATTGTGTTATAATCCAAAATATAAAATTATAAAAAATACCGATTGAATAATAAGAATTGTGTTTGCAATTTTGTTTTTAATAATTAGTTTTGAATAACTTACTAAACTATGTAAAGCAACAGAAACAATAAACCAAGAAATATAATTTTGCAAAGGAATTATATTGTGTTCCCAATACCACATATCCATTTTGTGTGCACTGTGTTCTAAGAAATAATCATACACAATCATGGTTGTCGATGCTCCAAGAATTTTAAATATTTCGTTCATTTTAAAATTTTGGAATACAAGACGTGTGGTGTATATTAAAAATAACCAATTCATTCCTATAAGCAGAGGCGTGTCAAATACTTTAACGCCAAGAGAATTGCCATATGAATAGTTTCCAAATATTGCTTTGGTAGACACACCTATAATTTCAATACCTAATCCTACTAAAAAAATGACTGAAAATACAAGATATTGTTTATAAGAAATTTGAGATTCGTCGAATAGAATGAGCATTATAAAATTTCCAACCAATACATATGGAATAAGGCTTATAAGTAATAATGAAGTAGGGGGGTAGATAAATCCGGAAATTCCAACAGAGAAAAAAATGCAAAGCAATATTCGTATTATTCGAGTATTACTTACAATAAGTTGTTGTACGCTAGTATAGTTCATGTTACATAATTCGAAAAAAACATGCAAAAAATGCACGAACCACTAGTATTAATTTGGTTGTATCTGATACTCGAATACGAGTATGAGCAATTTGAGCTGCCGGAGTTTGTTTTAATTTCTTTAATAATTGTTGGTAATATAAGAATGCTGTATAAACCGCTAATTTTGCTTCGCGAGGTAATTGTGTAATTCCTTTATGTGCGTCGGTAAAATCTGCTTGAATATCTTCAATTATTTCGTTTTTTACCGATTCGGTAAATTCAGCATGTAACAAATTTGGAAAGTATGTACGCTGTAAATTTTCCATGTCGTTATGAATATCGCGTAAAAAATTTACTTTCTGAAATGCTGCCCCTAATTTGATTGCAGGTGGTTTTAATAATTCAAATTCTTCGGGAGTTTTACAGAAAACTTGTAAACACATAAGCCCTACAACTTCTGCCGAACCATAAATGTATTCGTCAATTTCGTCGGCACTACTGTATTCGTTTTTGTTAATATCGAATCGCATACTTTTTAAAAATACTTGTATGTATTCGTGATTTATTTTGTAATGATTTACGGTTTGCTGAAACGAATGTAAAATAGGGTTTAAACTAATACCTTCTTGTATTGCTTTATATGTATCGGCTTCGAAAGAATTTAGTAAATCTAATTTATTATGTTCGTGAAATGTGTCTACAATTTCATCGGCAAGCCTTACAAACCCATAAATATTAAATATAGCTGTTCGAATGTGTTTCGAAAATAATAACGATGATATATAAAACGAAGTACTATATTTTCGAATTATTACCTTCGAAATAGTCTCGCAACTCTCGGTATATAGTTTAAATGTAGATGCCACTTTTATTTTTTTGAATGTTGCAAAAACCACTCTATTGTTTTATCTATACCATCTTTTACACTTACTTGCGGGCTATACGATAGTATTTGTTTAGCCTTGTCTATACATGCCAAAGAATGTTTAATATCTCCTTTGCGAATGTTGGTATATGTAGGTGTAATTTTACCAATCGCAGGTTTGTGCTTAGCTAAACTTGATATCATATACATAGTCAGCGTTGTAAGATCTATAGATTCGGAGCATGCTATGTTAATATGTTCGTGTTTGTTCTGTAAAGGAGCAGTGGCAGCTAACAAATTGGCATGCACAACATTGTCTATATAAGTAAAATCTCGAGATTGAGAACCGTCGCCATAAATTACCGGTGATTGTTTACGTAGCAAACAATCGATAAATTTTGGAATCACCGCAGCATATGCTCCTTGTGGATCTTGATAGGGACCAAATACATTAAAATAACACAAACCTATTGTTTCAATATCATACAATTGCGAAAAAACAGAAGCAAACAAATCATTGGTTTGTTTAGTTACCGCATAAGGAGAAAGTAAATTTCCTTTTTTTGTTTCAATTTTAGGCGAATAGTCTGCATCTCCGTATGTTGATGAACTGCTTGCATAAATAAAACGTGTAACTCCTGCATCTTTTGCGGCAGTGATTATGTTAACAAATCCTTGAATATTTACTCGAGCACTTGTAACTGGGTCGGAAATTGAACGAGGAACAGAACCTAATGCAGCATGATGAAACACAATTGATATTTTATTGATAGCTTTTTTGCAAACTTCACCATCACAAATATCACCTTCGATAAATGAGAAATTCGGGTTTTTAAAAAAACGTTCAATATTATGTTTGTATCCTGTTGCAAGATTATCTAAACATACAACAGTGTTGTTGGCAGCCAAAAGAGCTTCAATTAAATTGGAACCAATAAAACCGGCACCTCCGGTTACCAAAACACGTGTATTTGTTATCATATTATTTTGCGTAATTTACAGCTCTTGTTTCTCGTATTACAGTAATTTTTACTTGACCCGGATACGTCATTTCTTCTTGAATTTTTTTAGCAATATTCATTGATAAAATTTCAGTATCACTGTCGTTTACTTTTTCGGCACCTACAATTACGCGTAATTCACGACCTGCTTGAATTGCATACGTTTTAAGAACCCCGGGATACGATAATGCTATAGTTTCAAGGTCTTTTAAACGTTTAATGTACGATTCTACAATTTCGCGTCGAGCACCCGGACGAGCACCAGAAATAGCATCGCATACTTGAACAATAGGGGCTATGAGAGTTTCCATTTCAATCTCTTCGTGATGCGAACCTATGGCGTTACAAATTTCAGGTTTTTCTTTGAAACGTTCAGCCAATTTCATACCCGCCAATGCGTGTGGCAATTCCCCGTCGTCTTCGGCAACCTTACCAATATCGTGGAGTAATCCGGCACGCTTAGCAGCTTTAGCATTTAATCCTAATTCCGAAGCCATAATGCCACATAGTTTTGCTGTTTCTTTTGAGTGTTGTAATAAATTTTGACCATATGAAGAACGGTATTTCATTTTACCGATATGTCGAATTAGTTCGGGATGTAAGCCATGAATACCAAGGTCAATACAAACTCGTTTGCCTGTTTCAATAATTTCTTCTTCTACTTGTTTTTTTGTTTTTTCTACCACTTCTTCAATGCGAGCAGGGTGAATGCGACCATCTGTAACTAATTGGTGTAGAGCCAAACGAGCTATTTCGCGACGAATAGGATCAAATCCCGAAAGAATTATAGCTTCAGGTGTGTCATCTACCACTATTTCAATACCGGTAGCAGCTTCCAAAGCACGAATGTTTCTTCCTTCACGTCCAATAATTCGACCTTTTACCTCATCGTTTTCTATATGGAATACCGATACAGAATTTTCAACCACATGCTCGGTTGCAGTACGTTGAATTGTTTGAACCACAAGTTTTTTAGCCTCTTTGTTGGCTGTCATTTTTGCTTCGTCAATAATTTCATTTATAAGCGACATTGCCTCTGTTTTAGCTTCAGCTTTCAACGTTTCTACCAATTGATCTTTTGCTTCTTGAGCAGAAAGCCCTGAAATAGCTTCGAGTTGGTCAATTTGTTGTTTGTGAGCTCGTTCTAATTCCTCGGCTTTGCGTTCGTTAATCTGAATTTGATTCGATAATTGGTCTTTTTTTGTATCAATTTCTTTTTCTTTTCTTTGTAAATCTTCGAATTTTAATCGTAAACTATCTTCTTTTTGTTTAATACGATTTTCACCTTGTAGAACTTTGTTGTTTCGTTCGTTAATTACTTTTTCGTGCTCAGCTTTTAATTGTAAAAATTTTTCTTTTGCTTGCAACATTTTGTCTTTTTTAATTACTTCGGCTTCTTTTTCCGCTTCAGAAACTATTGCTTTTGCTTTGGCCTGTAACATAGTTTTTTGCAAAACAAAAGTAATTGCAGCACCTATTATAAAGCCAAGTGTTGAATAAATCAGTATTTCCATACGTGTTGTTTAATTTAAGTTAATTATATATATACAAAAAGCTCGTATCAAAATCTTAAATTGTAGAAAACCCCAAAATACAGGGTTTGGAGTGTCAACTATATCTAACTTCCACTGTTTTTTATTCAAAAACCGCCGTAACGGTGAGGCCTGTTATCAATAGTCGTAACTTTCTCCGGTTTAGTGTAAACGTTGAGTTTTCACATTATTTAAGAAATTAATACGAGCTATATTTTTAGTCTGTTTTTTATGTATGTATTTTTATAAATTCATCAAGTTCTTCACACAATTGTTCTATACGGGTTTCAATACTTTGTGTGTTTTGATTCCCTTCTACATCAAGTAATTTACTTGCAAATTGTAAACTAACCATAGCCAACAAATCCTGATTGTCTTTATCCGAATAGTGTTGTTTAAACCGTATTACTAAATCGTTAATCCGTTTAGCAGCTTCGCGAAGTTTTTCTTCTTCTTTCCACTCTATGAGCAACGGATAATTACGTTCCAGAATTTTTAGCTTTATCGATAGTTTTTCACTCATTTATTTAATAATGCAATACATGTATCTATTTCTCGTACAATTTCCTCTATTTTTCGTTTGGCTTCAGTTGTGTCGCCTCCCGAATCGGATACTGCTTTCGCTATTTGTAAATTTTTATAATTTCGTTCTAATTCTTTTATTGTATTATTTTGTTGTTCTATTATTTGTTGTAATTCATTGTTTTTTGTTCGTAATTCGTTGTTTTGTTGTTTAATAACGGTATGCATAGATGTAACAATCCGTATTTTTTCTTGTAATGTATTTCCAAGCAATTCCAAATTTGTACCCATGGTTTATACCGTATAATTTATAATACAAAAATAGCATCTTAAAACTATTTTTACAATGGTATATCATTTTTTTTTTCATAATTAAACAAAAAAGTAATATGATTTTTGCAATAGCTTGAAAGCATGCTTATTTATAACAAATTATTTAGATACGCTTTAGATTAATTTGCGTTTAATCCTAACTTAGTGTAAAACAGAATAGGGGAGCTTGTATTCGTGTTGTTTTCTTGTTTGAATGACTGTTTTGAGCTAAAATCTCGTGATTTGGTGTTTATGAATTTGAATAACGATGTTATTAACAAAATTGAATTTTTATTGACAATTATATTTTTAAACGTAGTATTTTGTATATTTGACTATATAATTTATTCATTATGATACGTAAAATATTACATATTGCTTTAGTTTTATTGTGTTTTCAGACAATTAATGCACAAGAACAACCACAAATAGACGATGGTGCCGATTCTATATATTTAAAATGTTTATACGAACACAAAAGTTTTGCATCGCTTAATTTATTGCAATTTGTTGTAGGTACAGCAAATATTAATTATGAATTATTTGTTTCGAAACAAATTTCGGTAAAAGCGGGTGTGGGGACAGTTATAGGATATCGAATATTTGTAGATGAATATGAAAATTGTTTGCCAGGTGGGGTATATGCTACATTTGAACCACGTTGGTATTCATTTCAATCTACCAAGAATTGTTGGATGCAAATAGGGGTTGGTGCTTCCTATAAATATTGGAATTATATTCAAAACGAGATGCAAGAAGAAATTATAAATAATGAATCGGTGTTTAGTTATAAAGAAATTGAACAAACACATCATCAATTTGGAGTATCTGTAATTGGAAAACATCCTGTTTCAGGTGGTTTTACATTCGAATATCAGGCAGGTGTGGCAGGTGGAGAGAAAAACAATACTGTGTTGTTAACTCCAAATGTTGGATTTTCGGTAGGTTGGATTTTTTAAATACCCCGATGTGTTCAGTATATTTTGCGGGCATAGAATTTATCGTAAATATTTCAAATTTATCCAGTTAGGATTCGGTTATTTAAATGTCTATCATTTTATGACGAATTGCGTATTTTACTAATTCTACCGTAGATTTTAAATCAAGTTTTTGCATAATATTGTTTTTATGCGATTCTACAGTTCTAATGCTTATAAATAATTTGTCGGCAATTTCTTTGTTTGATAGTCCTTCTGCAAATAATACAATAATTTCTAATTCGCGTTTGGTCAATTGAACTTGTGGTTCTTCTTTTTCTTTTGAGGCATTTTTTGTTTTTCTAATAAAACTTTTTAGCAATACTTCAGATACTTCGGTATTGTAGTATTCAGAACCGGTACTTACTTTTTTTATAGCATCGAGTAATTCTTGTTGCGAAGTGGTTTTAGGTAAATACCCTTTTGCTCCGGCTTCAATAGAATTTGTTATAAATTCATCGCTCATATGCATCGAGAGTATCAATATATTTAAATCGGGATAACTTTCTATAGCTTTTTGGGTAAGTTCTATGCCGGTAGTGTCTGTTAAGTTTATATCCATAAGAACTACATGGGGAATGGCAATTTGTAATAATTTCCAAAATTCTTCCCCACTTGAAGCTTCTCCAATTATTTCAATGGTAGAATCTTCTGAAATAAGAGCTTTTATACCATCTCTCACAATTTTATGATCGTCTACTATGATGACTGTTATTTTTATCATATTGTTTGGTATTATATTGTTTTAGGTATAGGAATTCGTGCATCTATATATACGCCTTTGCCTGGAGACGATGAAATGGTAATATTACCGTGTAAAATACTAACTCGCTCTTGCATAGAATATAAGCCGTTGCCTCTATGTGTAAGTGTAGCTTCATCGAAGCCAATGCCATTGTCTTCTATTATGAGTCGTACTTTCGTCGGTTCTTGTATCAGCATTATACTCATTTCGCTTGCTTTTGAATGTTTTACAGCATTATGTATAGCTTCTTGCGTAATTCTGTATATGTAACTTTTTATTCTGTCATCTGGAATTTTTGTAACAGTTTCTGCGTCGTAATGTATTGCAATACCTGTGTTTTTTTCGGTTTCATCGCATAACTTTTGAATTGCTAATTTTAATCCAATATCGCGAAGTACAGATGGCATAAGATTGTTAGAAACTCTTCGTACATCTTGAATTGTTTGATTTACAAATGATTTTACAGCTTCTAATATGTCTGAATTTTTTTCGGTTTCATGTAATTTTAGCATTTCCAAACGCATTTTTATTCCTATCAACGATTGTCCAATTCCATCGTGGAGTTCTCTTGATAATCGTTTTCGTTCATCTTCTTGTCCGTCTATAAATGAAGTAACACGTTTATTGCGTTCTTCTTGTAACCGACGTTCGCTTATTCTTCGTTCCGAAATATCGCGAATTACCATAGCTCCAACAACATTGCCTTCATATTCTATTGGATTTTCGATAATTTCTACAGGAAACAATGTGCCGTCTTTTCGCAAACAATCACTTTCAAAAGTTATTTTTTTTGGGTGAGAATTTACAATATCAGGATTGGGCAATACAATGCAAAGTGAAATGTGTTTTTGTATGAGTTCGTCTGATTTAAATTGAGTGAGATTTGTAATTGCTTGGTTTATAAGGATAATAGTTCCCCTGTTGTGCAAAATAATACCATCGGTAGTTGCCTGATAAAAATGATGTAATCGTTTTTCGCGTTCACGTACTATCTTAGTCTGTTCCATGATTTGAATAGACATATGATTAAACGACTCTGTCAATTCACCTACTTCATCATTTGATTCTTTGTCTATAGTTTTTCCATAATTACCTTTTGCAATTTCTAATGCTACGGCTCTCAATTTCATTAAAGGATTGGTTATGCGAAGCGAAATGAAAAATGCAAATGCCGATAACATTAATAGTATAAACACACTCATTATTATTATATCATTTCGAATGTTAAAAACAGGAATCATTACTTCTTTAAAATCAATTTCGGCCAATATTACCCACTCTAAAGTGTCAATTTGTATTGGAGAATATGAACTTAAAACGTCAATTCCTCTGTAATCTTTGATAATACTGGTGCCGGTAATGTTGTTAAATGATTCTATGACAGCTGTACTTGTTACTTTTGTTTGGTGTAGGGAATGAGTTTTAAATCGAGATGAGCTTCTCATTGTAAAATCTTTACCTACAATATACGATTCGCCACTTTCGCCTAAACCTCCAAAAGAATTTTTTTCAAGCATTATTTCATTTATTGCACGAGGCGAAATAGCAAGAATCAATACATCTTTATTCGAATTGGATAGAATAGGACTTGCTATGCAAATAGCATATTCTCCATATATTAATGTGTAATCAAAAATATGGCATGTTTGATTTCGAATAGTTTGTTGTGCTATGCTTATAATACAGCTATCTTCCGATTCCGATAGTTTAGACATGGAAGTATTATCTTGACTGATTTTTTTTGAAAATATTTGTGAATTTTTGCCTGAAACTACATGAATAGATGAAATATAATTCCCTTTTAGCAAAAAAGAATCAACTTGAGTTGTGTTAATTATATGAGAATTTGTATCGGAAAGTATAAATACGTTTGGAGTTCCGGCTAATAATTCTGTTTCTTTTTTTCGGTCGTGAAAAAATTGTTGTAATCGTGCTTTTTTAACTTCTCGAACCGATGTTAATTGTTCAAACGACCTGTTAATAATAGCATCACGAACACTCATGAATGAATAGATTCCCAGTGAACTAACTGCAACAAATCCTAAAGCGATATAAAAAATAACTAATTTTTCGCGAATTGTTAAATCTAATTTCATGTATTAAATTTTAATCAAATATACGAAAAATGGTGATGAATTGAAATGTAAAGTGGCAGAAAATGAAATAAAATATAATTACGATTGCTCCGTACAGTAAATTGTTGTTTATTTTAAAATGTTTTCGGATTTAAAATAAGCTCAATTTAAAATACGATTCGTGTGCAGTTTTAAGTTCTTGAATTACTTTTTTTCTTAATTTATCAGGAGCTTCTACTTTAATAAGCGAA
>MWCJ01000021.1 GCA_002069975.1 Bacteroidetes bacterium ADurb.Bin217
TTAACAACTTCGACTTGAATATCAATAATTTACATGAGTAAAATAACGATTATTGATTTTAGTCGGTTAATAATGATTAATTATAGTTTTTTTAACACTTGCAGAAAACATAGTATGAAATAAACAAAAACTTTAGATGATATACTTGCATAAATACGTTTAATTTTAATTCATCATAACAAAACTCAAACAAGAAATATCTGCTTTGTATTACAAAACTCCGGCAACATATTCCAAAATTTGCTTTTGCGGCACACATTCTTTTACATCTTGCAAGCCTAATTCTTGAATTGCAGCTTCTATGGTATCATTAGCCACAAGTGGTTTTTGTTGTAAAATTTCTTTTCCGGCATTATGCAATGCATCGTAAGGAACCAAACCAATTAATTCAGATCCCCGAACATTGGTACCATACTGAATAGCAAGCTTTTGAACTTCGCAGTACACTTTATATAACGATACCAACGAATAATCGGTAATATTTGTAGAAACTTGTACCACATCAAATTCCGGGATGTACCAACCTATAGCTTTAATGCCTCGTAACAATCCTTTACTAATATGTTTTTTTCCATATATATCGGTAAAATTTCCTCCCGATTCACGAATTCGTGCAGCTATATTTTTAGCTATCGACACATCTTTGGTAACTAAATTAACATTAAATGCTAATAAATAATTACGTGCACCTATTACACTTACGCCTGTTTTTGGATTAAAAGACTGTGGCCCATAATCGGGTTCCCAACCTTCTAGCAAAATTTTTTGTTTAAACCCCTCATATTCACCCGAACGTATTTGTTCCAAACGAGTTCGGTGAATATACTTGGCATTGTGTTCGTAAAAGTAAATTGGCACATGCAATTCCTCACCTACTCGTTTTGCAAGTTTTTCGGCATATTGTTTTGTTTGCTCCATCGAAATTCCCTGAATAGGAATGAGCGGACACACATCTACAGCTCCAACACGAGGATGTGTACCTACATGATTTTCCATATCTACATGCTGAATAACATACTCAAATAGAGCAAACGCAGCATCTATAACCGAATCGGGAAACCCTACAAATGTATATACAGTTCTATTAGCAGCCTTACCCGAATCTACGTGTAACAATTTAACTCCCGGCACTGCCGAAATTACTTGAGCTACACCATCTATAATCTCTTGATTATTGCCTTCGCTTATATTTGGTACACATTCGAGCAATTCCATACAATTGTATTTATGCTAATGTAGCTACCATTATTGCTTTAATCGAATGAAGTCTGTTTTCAGCTTCATCGAATACTATAGATGCTTCCGATTCAAATACATCTTCGGTAATTTCCATAGCATCTAATCCAAATTTCTGAAACATCTCTTCGCCTACTTTTGTATCGCGATTATGAAATGCAGGTAAACAATGTAACACTTTAACATGCGGATTACCTGTTTTAGCCAAAACATTTGCATTTATTTGATACGGAAGCAATAAGCTTACACGCTCTTTCCATACTTCGGCAGGTTCCCCCATACTTACCCACACATCGGTATATAAAAAATCGACACCGGCTACGGCATCATCCACATTGTCGGTAATTACAATTTTAGCACCTGTTTGTTCTGCTATTTTTTTACATGTCGCCACTAATTCTTCGTCGGGTTGTACCGATTTTGGTGCTGCCAAACGCACATCCATTCCCATTTTTGCTGCCCCAACCATAAGAGAATTTGCCATATTATTTCGAGCATCACCCATATAACAAAACGCAATACGATTAAGTGGTTTTGCACAATGTTCTTCCATAGTCATAAAATCAGCAAGAATTTGTGTAGGATGAAATTCATCGGTCAAACCATTCCACACCGGAACACCGGCATATTGAGCCAATTCTTCGACCAAATGTTGACCATATCCGCGATATTCAATAGCATCGTACATTCGTCCCAATACACGTGCGGTATCTTTCATTGATTCTTTGTGACCTATTTGCGAACCCGATGGACCTAAATATGTTGTATGAGCACCTTGATCGTATGCCGCAACTTCAAACGCACAACGAGTTCGAGTACTTGTTTTTTCAAAAATTAATGCAATATTTTTACCACGTAACAATTGAGTCTCTGTTCCATTTTTTTTAGCTTTTTTGAGCGAATGTGCTAAATCTAATAAACCACGAATCTCTTCTTGACTAAAATCAAGTAATTTGAGAAAATGTTTTCCTTTGAGTTGCATTGAAATAGTATTTAAATTTTAGTATTTTATTTTCACAAACTTACTGTAATTTGATTAGATTACATAGAATATAGAAAAAAATTAATCTGCGATATACATATTTTTTGTATATTAGCAAATTAAAATTATTCACTAAAATTGATAGCAAAATGAAACAACGACGTATTACAACCATATGTACACTTTGGTGTATTGGTATACTGGCAGTAAGTTTACAATCATGTCAAAACAATTCAATATTTACCGAATATGCAAAAACCGAAAATTTAGAATGGCTATCATCTGACGCAAAAACATTTACATTTGAAAATACTGATGATTCTACCAACGTAGACCTACTCGTTGCATTTCGCTATGCACAAGGATTCCAATTTAATGCTATGCAAATGAATCTTATAGAAAAAACTCCTGTAGGCAATTTCACATACCCGGTTTCTATTCAAATTCGCGACAGCAAAGGAGCATATATTGGCGAAGGAAGTGGTGATATATGGGATATAGAAATACCTATAAAACAAAATGTAAAATTAGCAAAAGGAACCTATACATTTATTATAAATCATACCATGCCGGTAAGTAAAGTTCATATGGTAATGGAAGTAGGTTGTAAAATTGTTAAAAGCAAACGTTGAGATTGAAGATTGAAGATTACAGATTGAAGATTGACATAGAATATTATACTGTAGAGGCAATCCCTTGTGGTTGCCCTTAAATCAATATACAACCCCTTGTGGATATATAAGGGTTATAAAATATGAGATATGAATGATTACCATGAAAACCGTATACCCCATACCCCACAAAAAATATCAAACCTTTCAGACACTCAGACACTCAGACATTAAGACATTACATCATTGTTAACAAATGGTTTATAAAAAAACAATTTTCCCCAAAAACTTTAATACGCACTCCAACAGCAACTTACAAATCACACCAATACATTTTAATTTTATTTACAGTAACAGTATTTGTTAGTATCGAGAATTTTTGTACGTTTGTTACTTTCACGAAAAATAATATTTTACAAGCGATATATATGAAAATTAAGATTTTAGCTCTGGTATTATCAATACAATTCGGTGTTTCTGTTGCGTATTCGCAATCTAAAGATTATAGAAGTGCGGCACGTGTTGAATCATTTGTAAAAGAAGTGTTTCCCGAGGCATTTGACGAAATGTTACTACGCGATGCTTGCTTATATTACATAAACAAAGAATTAGCTAAAAATAATACACGCATTTTACTGCCAAACGAAACACTTCAGTCTGTTTCGCAACAATTCGCTATGTACATGAGCGATGTTGATGATACACGAGCTACATATGCTCCAAAAAAATATCAATTACAACAACGATTAATAGATGCAGGTGCAGGAATTCATCAAGCCGATGAAGTTACCATTAAAACATTAGTTGCAAAAGGAAAAACATTGCTTACTTACGATGAAGTAGCTCAAGAAGTTGTTTTTCAATTTTTTAAACGAAAATCTGCAGATGTTTTAAACCACCCAAAATATGTATTTGCAGGAATTGGTTGCAAATTAGATAAATCCGGCAAAAAAGTATTTGTTGCAGTAAGTGTTGGCAACTACAACTTGCTGAGCATGGACAAAAAAGCAATTAAAGAAACCGGATTACCTATAAATTCGGCTCAATATGGATTAGAAGGCTACGAAACAAGAACATGTAAACCGTGTGAACGATTTCAAAACATTAGTCAATTGCAAGAAGGACTAACTGTTGAAAATGGTGAAATATTTTTTGCTACATCTGATTATAAAGCTTTACGAAAAATTTTAAAATACCCTAAAGACGGTTTAGCTGTTGACATTGTTCTCGAGAATCAATATCCATGTAAAGGTCAGACTATAATTAACAAACAGTTGCAATCAAAAGGAACACTTACCAAACCTGTGTACTTTAGTAATTTCGAAAAATTAAATTTAGAAACCGGACGAAATGCTTCTACGAAACTAAAAATTAAATTAGGTGTTTTACCCGAAGACATCAAAGATTACGAATTAAACCTCGTTATAATTAAAGACAAACGAGTTTGCAAAAATATTTTCCCTGCCTATACCAAACAATTTGAAACAGCAGAAAAACCAGAATTAATGCCATTTCCCGATACTGTAACTAAATACAATACATATATTTACAAACCGAAATACGAAATTGACACTATTACATTTATAATTCCTTTTGAAGTAGGACGGTCAACATACAAAAAAGAAGATATTCAAGCTTTTATTGATTCATTGAAACAACCTTCGTTTCGCCCATTAAACATAACTATTACCGCATATTCATCAATTGACGGTACGGCAGAAAATAATATGAAATTGCGAGGCGACCGTATATCGAGTATCCTTAATGCACTCAATCAATACACAAACAATTCTGCCCCTATTACAACTCTCAGTCAAGAATCGTGGGATATGTTTTACAAAGATGTAGTAGGTACCGAATATCAATTCTTGCGAACCAAAACAAAAGAAGAAATTCTAGCATACATAAAACAAGGCGACAACATGAAACTCATGGAGCCTATTTTGAAAAAACACAGATTTGCCGAAATTAAAATTCGTGCAGAATATGATATTTCTACACCTCAAAAAGAACAAGAATATGTGTTGTATGCATTTCACAAAGCACTTAAAAACTTTGATGATGTTCAAGCATTAGCTATACAAAAATTCATAATGCAACAAGTGTTAGCTAACAGATATTCTCGATTAACAATAGACAAAATGATAATTCCCGATAAAGCAGCATATTCGGGATTGCAAATGAATAAAATTTGGTTGCACTATACTGCACGCCGAATGCCTATTGATTTAGATTTTCTTAAAGAAATGAAACGTCTCATGGCTTTAGATATGGAAAACATGTACATAAAACGCAATTGGATATATGCTCGCCTTATGCTCGAAACTATTGACAATGAATTTTATGTAAGCGATATGCAAAAAGAAATAGATGCGTTATTAATATCGTCTTTACCAAAATATGCAGTAGATCCTATTAATTTGGAATTACAAATAAAATCGTTAAAATCGTTAAACAAAACCTTTAAAGTATCTGACGAAGAAGTATTTGTAGATGCAGCATTTACTCGTATTAAAGACATTATTCAAATAGATAAAACAGACTGGAAAGGTGCTATGAATTTAGCAAGTATATTTATAGAAATGAACGATTACGAATATCCATTAAGCCTTATGGCTCCTATGGTAAATAATCCTTCGGTAAACGAAGATTTTATATTTACGTTTTTAGCTATGTGTACGCATACCGACTATATGCATCATACAAAAGCATTTATGGATGCGGTAAACAGAGCTACCAATATGAATAAATACCGTTTTTGCGAATTACTTGATTCCGGTAAAATGACGTTTCAACTGTTAGAAAACCCTGAGTTTAAAAAAGAATATTGCACCATGTGTAATAAGTAAACATAGATTGGAATGAACGGAACACGTATTTTACAATTCATTAAAAATCGATATTTTATTACATTATTTGTGTTTTTAGTGTGGCTTATATTTATTGACCACAACAATTTGGTAGACAGACAAAAAATGTATAAAGAGCACCAAAAATTGCAAGAAACCAAACGCGAGTACAAACAAAAAATTAAAGAAACTCGCAATGCTGCAAAGGCAATGGACAATAAAGATTATTTGGAAAAAATTGCTCGCGAAAAATATTTAATGAAAAAAGAAAAAGAAGATATATACATTGTTACAGAATAATATGCTTTTTACAAACATTGCTCCCGAACAAATTACCGACAATACATTTAAACTTATTGGCAACGATTGGATGCTTGTAACCGGAGGAACAAAACATTCTCACAATTGCATGACAGCAAGCTGGGGTGGTTTTGGTATTTTATGGCACAAACCGGTTGTGTTTGTATTTATTCGTCCACAACGATATACAAATGAATTTGTAGAAAAACATCCGTATATAAGTCTCAGTTTTTTCGACGAATCATACCGACCGCAAATGCAATTGTGTGGAACAAAAAGCGGACGTACTATTGATAAAGCTGCGGCGTGTAATTTTTCAATATTTGAAACTCAACACAAAGCTATTGCATACCAAGAAGCACGATTGGTGTTAGAATGTAAAATTCTGTATACTCAACAGCTTCAGCAAGATTGTTTTATAGATACATCTCACGTGCATCATTATGCTGCAGGCGACTTTCATATACAGTATATCGCTGAAATCACCGAGTGTTTGATCCGATAAATAGAGGCTTGAAAGCTTGTTTGGCAAGTAATTCTATAAAAAATTTAATCATAAAAAAGTATGAGTATATTCGATATTTGAATATATGAAAACACAAAATAGTTACTTATATTTGTTACGATATAAAAAAATATAAAAATCATAAAATTGTAAACATATGAAAATAACAGTAGTTGGGGCAGGAAACGTAGGAGCAACATGTGCAAATGTAATGGCTCAAAAAGAATTAGCAAGTGAAATAGTGTTACTTGACATTAAAGAAGGCTTTGCAGAAGGTAAAGCTATGGACATAATGCAAACAGCAGCATTATTAGATTTCGACACACGTGTTATAGGTGTAACGGGCGATTACAGCAAAACAGCAGGGTCTGATGTAGTTGTTGTAACTTCTGGAATTCCTCGTAAACCGGGAATGACTCGCGAAGATTTAATAGGTACCAATGCGGGCATTGTAAACGATGTAGCTCAAAGTATTTTAAAATATTCTCCCAATGCTATTATAGTAGTTATTAGTAACCCTATGGATACTATGACATACCTTACTCTTAAAAAAACAGGCTTACCTAAAAATCGTGTTATAGGTATGGGCGGTATACTTGACAGTTCTCGTTTCAAATTTTATTTAAGCGACGCTTTAGGTGCTCAAGCTACCGATATAGAAGGTACTGTAATTGGTGGACACGGTGACACTACGATGATTCCTCTTACTCGTTTGGCTACATACAATGGTGTACCTGCAAGTTCAATTTTAAGTGCCGATGCTTTACAAAAAGTTGCTGCCGATACTATGGTAGGTGGTGCTACTTGTACTAAATTATTAGGTACTTCAGCTTGGATAGCTCCAGGTGCTGCAGGTGCTGCGTTAGTTGAATCAATTGTACGCGACCAAAAGAAAATTTTCCCTTGTTGTGTTGCTCTTGATGGCGAATACGGACAAAAAGATATTTGTATTGGTGTACCTGTTGTAATTGGTAAAAACGGTGTTGAAAAAATTGTAGATTACAAATTAAACGCTGACGAACAAGCTGCTTTTGCAAAAAGTGCAGACGCTGTTCGAAATATGAACGATGTTTTAAAAGAATTGAATATATTATAATTTGTATTCCTAAAAAACACTTAAAAGGCTGTCTTCTACAAGACAGCCTTTTTTATTTACCTGCTATGCAACAAAGGAAATTCCCCTCCTCCATTTACTTTCTTATAATTTAATAATTTTGTGCAACACTCCACCATCTATTTGAATAAAATATACGCCGGAAGTATACTCAGACATATCAATTGTTGTTGAACGAGCAGAATGTATACCTATTTCTGAGGTAACTTTTCCGGAATTTGAAAATATGGTAATTTTTTTTGTTTCAATATCATGATGAATGGTTACGGTTGACGTGATAGGATTAGGAAATAATTCTAACGACACTTGTGACATAGGTACAATATTCGTTTTATCCACAATACTATAAATTCTTTGGAATCGTTCGGTATTGCCGCTATTATCGGTTATTACAAATCGTGCATAGGTCTGTCCTACCGCAAATTCATCACTTGAAAATGAAATCGTATACCTATACTCTCCTACATACTCTAAAGGTAAATATTGCACCCCCTGTATAGTCTTAAATTCTCCTACAATCGATTCTATACTCATATCGTCCGACGCAGTTATTGTAAAAGTAATAGTTTGCGGAGTTTGCGAAATACTCGAACTCTGCACCGATATACCATGTATAATATGCACCCCAACGGTTTGTTTGTGTATATTTCCGGCATTGTCTACAACGGTAACATATATCCGTTTATAGCCTAATTCCATTCCTTCGGCAATAGCACAATATTCGGTATAGGTATGGGCTGTAGCACTTTCGGGTACTGTAACTATACCACCTTGAACTTCTGTAAAATCGAACTCGACCGATGCTATTCCTTCGGTACTTGTAGCAACAGCAGTACATTGCATTTGGTGTGAACTTGAATTAGAATATTCTGTAGCCGAAAGTTGCACATCAACCCTGATAGGCGACACACTTAATTCTATAGTTCCGGCATCGGGAATAGCTTTAAACATTATAGTATCGTTGTACACAGAATCAATAGGAACAAACTGAGCGTTCTGTTTTACACAGTTATATGGCACGCCGTTCATAGGTAACACAATAGTCAAAGGCACATTATACAATTGATTGTTTGACAAAGTATCGTGCAAATCTATAATCCATGTACCGGTTTGTGGAGCTTGTATTTGTGTAATAGAAGCTGCACGTGCCTCACGATGATATGTTATAATATCGGAATATGTACCAACCCACACTTTCCGTGCATACGCCTGAATAGTATCGAGTTGATATTGGAATTCAGCATGGGGAACAGCAGCGTAGTTATTATCAACTACAGTTGGACTAGTAACACTATGATATAAAAACGTAAGCATACCACCACTGTTTACCACAGAATTGACTTCTCTCCCAAAATTTTGAATAGAGGTAGTAGTACCAAGTGAGTATACTTTGGTATTATAATAATCATTTTCATTTGTTGCGAAATTGTAGGTATAATTAGAAATTCCACCCACACCACGAGCCGCAACATAGTTCATTGATTTTAAATAATTAATTATTTCAATATTAAACGTACCAAACGGATATGCAAACGTGCGAACAGTTTGATTGGTTATATGAGAATTTATATCACTATCGGGATTTTTAATTTCATCATCTAACTCATCTATTGCAATTTTCGTTAAATCGGGATGCGTTTTTGTGTGATTCGCTATTTCATTGCCCAAATTGGCAGCTTCTTGAATGCTTGTCCAATTAGAAATAGAATTGGTAAAAATATTAAATGTACCAACCATACCTCGTTTTTGTAATTCGGGAACCACAATAGCCGGATGACCGGGCGACCAATCATCGAATGTTAATGCTATAGCTGCTCGTTTATTGTCTCGCCATTTACACACTTCGCCCACCGAAATTTCATGGTTTGTAAGTACAACATCGTCATGATACCGACACCCTGCACTATCGCGAACAACCACATACTGTCCTGCAGCACCTACGGTATCGGTTATGGTAATACTCGTTCCGGTTTCGCCTGCCAAAACTCCCCCATTTTTATACCAAGTATACGTAACATTATCAAGCAATTGCGATTGCGACGACAGTATAATAGGAGTTTGTTCGTAGTATATATTTATAGTTTCACCTAAATTAACCGAAGCTTTACAGTCATTCCAAGAAATATTTGTTTCAATAAAATTTGTAAGTTTTGTTGCCATTTGTTCCTGTGTCTTTTTTGTTGGATGCCAGTCTTCGCCATAAGGAGATGATTGTGGATCAAGTTTAAGATAATATACTTTAGCATCACCTTGACTATTACAATACTGAGCAACCGACGACACATAGTTTTGTATGCGAGTCCAATGCTTACCACCTACAGGATAATAATCGCTCATCATAGTTCCTACACAGCACACAAACGATGCATTTGGATAATATGCACGTAGTTTTTGAATAAACACAATATATGTTTCAACAAATTGAGTAGAATCTACTTTATAAGTTGCAGACGAAACTTCGGCAGAAAAATCGTTGGTTCCCAAATTTATAACAACCACATCGGGAATATAATCGTAATGATTCCAAACCGGTGTTGGACTATCGGCAATTATGTTATCGTAAATAAGTGGTAGTGTTCCTGTTTTCGAACCTGTATTATTTTGCATCAATCCCCTACCCGAATAAGCAACACAAGAATATTGAGCATTCAAATTACGAGCAGTAATTGCACCCCACGCCATATAATTATTTTCGTTGGCAGAAGTAAAATGATACTTATCGGGGCTTGTGGTAGACACTTCGTTGCCATACCCACATGTTATAGAATTACCAATAAACTCAATTTTACGAGTTGGCAATGCAGCCGGAGCTATGGATTGTGAACCTTCGGGTAATGTAAAGCCTAAAAACTCAATTTTTCCGACATTCGATTCGGTGCGTTTAAACACCTCTACAGTATGATTCCCTTGTTGCAAATTGGTGGCAAGCACATATTCTGTCTGATTTCTATACAATTGCATAACAGTAGGTTCGCCACCATCAATTATAACCGAAACATAATTGGTTGTAGTAGCTCCACCTGTCCCGTATTCTTTGAGCAAAATAGAAATTCCGGTACCACTAAAAGCAGTTTTAATACTAACTCCCGGAAAAGCAAACGAATACTTTAGAGGATTTGATGTATCGACTCTACCCGTTACTTGCACATGAGTATGCGAAGGGCGAATAAGTGTTTGAGAAAACCCAAATAAGGAAATGCTGCAAAAAATACAGCTCAACAAAAAAACATGATACGTGTTCATACAATTACAATTTTAGGATTAATCAAAAGTAACAGAAATAGGAAGAAATAGCTTAACAAAAATCCCTAAAATGCTTAACATTTTTGGGAAGCAAACATTTTAAAGGCTTTCGCGGTATGCACCTGGAGAACAATTCATACATTCTTTAAACACTCTATTGAAGTGTTGTACGCTATTATATCCTACAGCAAATGCTATTTCAGAAATTTGCAACGACGAATTACGCAACAAATGCAACGACTCTTCTATTCGAATTTTGTTGAGATATTGCTTAAAATTCATATCTACATGTTGTTTGAGTATTTCCGAAACTTGTTCATCATATATTCCGGCAGATTTTGCAACATCAGAAATTTTCAATTCGGGATTTCGATACTCTGTAGCAAGAATTTTCACAATTTCTGTAAACATGGTATTTTGATTTTGTGAAATGGCAATATGTTCAATAGGAAGAAACAATTTTTGTATTGAATTCTTTTTGAATTTCCAAACTACAATTAATATAATGTAATAACATACAGCAAAATACAAAAAAAGATGAACAAGTGGCTGGAGAGCATATACAAGCTTTAATTCTGTAATTTCGAATTGCATTGACGTGTTAAGAGGAATAGTACTTTCGGAATATAACCACATATATTTGGTTTGTTCAAACGAAGAAGCAAGCACATCATGTGTTTTTCGGGGATTCAACGTGTACCACCATTCGGGAATTTCATTAATATCTTCGGTCCTAATCGCAAAATTATTCACACCTTGTTCTAAGGTAAGCGTTTTGAGATACAAAGCATAGGACAAGGTATTAACCGAATCGCTGTACTGCGGAATAAACTGATTGTGACGAATAGACAAACGCATATCTTGCTTTGCAAGCAATTGCAAGTGAATAGTATAATGAGAAATATCAAATAATTGTTGATTGTTTTTTTCTATTTGAACTCCGGCAAAAGGAAATTGATACCCTGCTTTAAGTTGAAATTTGACATGTGCTGCATGTTCGATTTTAGTAACTGTGCATTGCGAATTTCCGAGAACTACCGAATCTGAAAATGCACGAATGGAATAATCAGAAGAATTTAGTATATCAATATCTGGTTTATGAATAATTGCATATACTATTACAAAGCATACAAATGGTAGCAATACAATTCCAATAAACTTATAATTGAACAGTAATTTCATTTGTAGATGCAATGGGGTTAAAAGTTTATGGGAACATTAATCTTCAATCTTTCAATTAAAACTATAAATATTTGCTTAGTAAATCAATCAAATCTTTACGTTTATATGGTTTTTCGATATAATTCTCGCACCCTACTTTTATGCAATTGAGTTTTGAATCGTAGTTAGCATACGCTGTTTGTGCAATAACAGGAATATCTTTATCAATAGCTTTAATTTCTTGAGTTGCTGTATACCCATTCATTACCGGCATTTGTATATCCATAAGAATAATGTCGATATCGCGTTGATATTGTTTGAACATTTCAACACCTTCGGCACCATTTTGAGCCCACAAAATCGAAATATTTGTTTTTGCCAATACTTCACGAACCAAATCATAATTATTTTCTTCGTCTTCAACAAGCAACAATGTTTTTTGTGACCAATCTTTTGTTTCAACTATTTTTTCTACAACTTGTTGTTCCGCTTTTTTAAGCCCTTTCATTTTTTCTACAGGCAACGAAAATTTAATAGTTGTTCCTTTGCCTTTTTCCGATTCTGCCCACATTTTACCGCCCAAAAGCTCTACAATTTTTTTAGTAACAGCTAATCCTAATCCACCTACGATAATAGTTTCGTCCGACTGTTGATTCGAATTAAAAATAGCATCAAGTTTTTCCGAAGGGATTCCTTCGCCGGTATCTTTTACAAAAAACACTAACTCTATATTATTTTCGAGTTTTGCATTTTCAATTATTTCGTACCCAAATTCAACACTACCATTCGAAGTAAATTTAATAGAGTTACCCAACAAATTCATCATTATTTGTCGGAATCGGAACGTATCGGTATAGAACGAAAAATTTTCTTCGAGCGAGGGTACATTTAAATTGAGTTGAATATGCTTTTTACCTATATACTGTTTACTTTCCGAAAATGAATCTTGCAATTCTTGCAACACCGTATTTACATAACATTGCGAATAATTAAGATGCATTTTGCCTGCTTCAATTTTAGAAATATCTATAAAATTCTCAATCATATGCAGTGCATACACGCTACTTTCTTGATTTGATTCTAAAAATGCTTGCTTTTCATCAAGTGATATATCGTCGCGTTTTAATAAATCGGCAAACACATGAATTGCTTGTTTAACTGTAGTAACACTGGTATGTTCTTGAATTTCTTGTTCTAAATGCGTTAACTTTTTAGTACGTTTTTTTGCAGCACTTGAACGTTGCTCCAATTCTTTTTTCTCCGAAATATCAACTAACACAGCCTCTAATGCTATAGGCTGTTGTTTTGCATCGCGTATAATAGTACTATATTGTGCAACCCACTTTTCTTTACCTGATTTTGTTATTATTTTATATTCCATTATAGGAGGAACTTTTCCCTCAATCATGTATTTACGGAATTTTTTAAAATCATCTTTTCCTTCAGAAATTATAAGTTTACGAAACATCATACTATCGGTATAGAAATCCTGCTGCGAATAGCCGGTAAATGTTTCAACAGCAGGACTTACATAATCGAACATTTCCGACGGCAGTATAATTCTGAACACCATTTCGCGGGTATTTTGCTCAAGCAACTCAAAATTTTTCTGAACTAAATCTTTTAATTCGGTTACAGCTTGTGTTTGTTTTTTTGATTCAGCTATTTCCTCATCTTTATCAATAATAAGCTGTGAATACTGTTGACGCTGTTCGGCAATATCGTTTTCTAATTTTGCATGTATTTCTTGCTGTACCAAAAAATCGGCATCTTGTTGTTTTATTTTTTCTTCTTGTTCTTGAATACGTTCTATTTTCGATTGTATTTCCCCCATTCGTTGTTCAACTTGCTCTTGTAATTTGTTTCGCATAGAAACTACAGATTGTAAACGAATTACATATACCACATACACAAGCCCAATTCCTAATAACACTATAGTTACATAAAAAAACCAATATTCCCAAAATTCTTTTTGAATATGTATATGTACTCGCAATTCAGTATCAATAGGAGAATCAGTATATCTTTTTTGAATTCGCAGTACATAGTCGCCTCCTTGTAATTTTGTGAAATTCACAAAATTAGCATCTTGCAATACAGCCCATTCATCCATATAGCCTTCGAGAATATAAATGTAATCACTTGATTCTAACATATTGTATTCAAAATCAGAAAAATACACAGCTATATTATCTTCTTTACTAGGAATAATTATATGATATTCATTATTTAAATATTCAACTCGAGCTTTTGTTTGAGGCGAAAACACAGAAACACCTTGCAACATTACGTCAGACAATTGAATAGATTGCAAACGTTCTATAGGTTGTACTGTTCGAGTATTAATCGTTACTATTCCTTTTTCTGCACCTATAAACCATGTAGAGTTATATTCAGCAAATGCCTCGCGACTAATTTCGCCTAAATTTGAAGTTGCATATTCTCGAATTTTTCTGGTTTTAGAATTCACTGAATACATTCCATTTTCTGTAAATAACCATAAAGTATCGCCTGAAACACAAAGCGATTGTATAGATTTTCGCTGCAATTCATGGTCAACTTTAAAGGAATATATTGAATCTACCAAAGCATCGTAATAACACAAACCCTGTTTAGTTGCTATCCACACTTTGCCTTTTGAATCTTGTGCAAAGGTTGTAATTGTATTGCTTGTAAGACCTTTGTGGGTATGAACAATATATCGTGATACTCCTTTCTTATGAATCTTCGAAATTCCATAATATGAACCTATCCACAATGAACCTTGAACATCTTCGAAAAAGCACGTTACTCCATTACAACTTAATGCCTCTTTTGGATTATCTGATTTTGTAGAATAATGTTTTACTAGTTTTTTTGCAGCAATATCAAATACATACACACCATGCTCATATGAACCTATCCACAGTTGCTTTTTCGAATCACAAAATACATTCGATATGTTTGTATGCGGTATTTGTTGCAATTCTTTTACAAAATCAAATGTTTGTGTTTTCATATTATACGCAAACACGCCTTTATTATAAGTTGCAATCCATACATGAGTATCGTCGGCACTCAATGATGTAACTATATTGTCGAATTCAAAATTTTGAAATTTTGTTTTATAATCTATATGTTGCAAAGATTGTGTTTGTAAATTATATATAAACAAACCGTTGCCATCGGTACCTATATACAATGTGTTATTTTTTTGCAAAACAGACAGGATTTTTTGTTCATATACATGTGCAGGCAATTGCAACACATCAAATGTTTGGTATTGTTGTAATGCTATACTTACGCCGCCGTATGAATGTGCAATCCATAAGGTATTAAACGAATCTTTATACACCTTCTCAACATGCAGATTTATAAGCTTATTGTTATACACAACGGCTGAAAAACGCTTCTCAGAAATAGAAATTTCATACATACCACTCCCCCGAGTTGACACAAACAATGTATTGTCTGAAATTTGCTCGATTGAAGAAATATATTTTTCGGAATTTGATACCCGAGTATTCGGAAATGCAAACGATGCTATTTGTTTATTATTTTCGTAAATATACACACCACCATATACATCGCTTACGCATATTCTATTTTTGGTTAATACTTTCACACTCGAAATTGGATACGCTAAAGTATCAATTACAGTTACTCTCCCCGAAATATGAACTATATACAACAACCCACCTTTATCGCCAACCACAACAGCTTGCGAAGCTATAGAATCAATAGAAGTAGGAATGTGTTTTGGCGTGAATGATTTATAGGGAATTTGAACCAGTGAATCGTTTTGAGGAGTATACACATACAATTCTTTGGAATCGGTTCGCAACACACACACATCTTGAGCAAATGGTTCTATTTGCCATACCGGTTTTAAATATGGCTTACCTTCGGCATTGTAAAACGAAAATTTAGAGAATGTTCCGGTTTCATGATTATATTTATCTAACCCGGCAGTAGTTCCCACCCACACACCATACGAACTGTGCGATGCAACAGCATACACATGATTATGAGAAATTCCATATGAAGGATACTGCTCATTGGCGTAATATCGTTTTGCTTTATTACCATCGTAGCGTGTAAGCCCATCTTGAGTAGCTATCCACACAAATCCATGAGAATCTTGCGTTATGTCGTGAATTTTACCGTTAGACAAACCTAAATCTTGCGTAAAAGCAACTATCTTCTGATTGGTTACTGTCTGTGCACTTACACTATGAATTGCTCCTAAAAGAGCTATAATAAAGTAAAAATATCTTTGCATAATTTGTATCCGTAACTACTATAGTTCACACTGTTACACAATTTTATATTCAGAAAAAAACATATACTTTTTATACTAAACATTAAAAATGTATTCACAGGAACTCTTTCATACAAAGTAACTACTTAGTTTTAGAATTAAAAAATTATTTTATCGTTTTTTTCTTGTTGCTCCTTTGATATATATCAGCGTTGCTCCGAATTTATATTTCTGAAACGAAGCATCTTGATACAACAAATGACCATAATCTCTATCGAGAATACCACGAATTTTTGCTTTAAGCACTCCATTGCCAACACCATGAATAAATACAACTTTTTCTACACCTTCGGACATGGCTCTTGCCAACTCTTTTTCGAATGTTTGCAATTGAATATCTAATTTTGCGGCAGCATCGAGCCCTAATTCATTGTCAACCAATTCGTGTATATGTAAATCTATTTCGCGGATGTGCTCCTTTTCTTTTACCTCCGGCACATGAGTATACATATCCTGCGAAATTTTTTCGTGTAAAATTGCTTCTAAATTTGGCATTTCAGCGTCTTGTTCAAATGCCGAAATCTTGGTCTTTGGCATTTCAACTACATAAGCATCTTCATCAAAAAAATCGTTGACTGTAAACACACCCGGTTTATAGAATTTTACAGGATGTATTACAAATTCAATACTCAACGGAGGTAATGCCTGAAAGGCTTTGGTTTTAAACAATACTGTTTGAACTAAAATATGCGTAATATCAGAAATTTCTTCGTATGAAAGTTGCTGCACAAACACTTTGGTATTTGGTTCAATGAGAATATGTTGCAAATACTCGCACTGTGTATTTTTTTGCACAAACACCACCAAATTTGCATAATAGTTACAATCGTTTATTACATATACATCAAACAATTTAGAATCAGTAGTATTTCGAACAAATCCTATATAAAAATTTGGAGTATCGTTACCTTCAATATCTTCCGTTTCTGTTACTACCGTTTGCGTAATTTGAGATGCATCCGACGCCTGCTCCGAATTTTCGTTTTTTTGAATACACACAAGTTCTCGCACAAGCACAGGTATTTGAAATCCCGATTCATCTATAATTTCAACCATAGTATTGCTCAAAATCTTTGAAACCTTACCTCCTCCAACATCGTTCAGATACCTTACCGTATCGCCTACATGTAATTCCATACTTCATATTTTTTTACCCAACAAAGTTATGTATTTTTGCAAATAAAATTACGCTTTCGATGAATGATTTTACATATACCCCTATTGCCGAGTATGCATACAACTTGCCCGACGAAAAAATCGCAAAATATCCTTTAGAACAAAGAGATTCGTCGAAACTGCTTGTATATAAAAATCAAGAGATTATCGATAGCTCTTTTTCGCAGTGTGTCAATTTTTTACCTTCTGGTTCGTTGATGGTATTTAACAACACCAAAGTTATACAAGCACGCATTCATTTGCACAAATCTACCGGAGCTCACATAGAAATTTTTTGTTTGGAGCCTCATACGCCATCGAATTACGAACAAAATTTAGCTGCTACCCAACACTGCACATGGCATTGTTTGGTTGGCAATGCAAAAAAGTGGAAACAAGAACCCCTGTACACTACCATACTTATTGCAAATACGGAGATTACGTTTACTGCCACAAAAAAAGAAATAGCAGATAATTCCTACAGCATAGAATTTTCGTGGACCGGTGGGCACACATTTGGCGAAGTATTAGAAGCTATAGGTAAACTACCTATCCCTCCTTATTTACATCGCGAAACCGAAGATATAGATATTATTCGGTATCAGACTATGTATGCTCAACAGCACGGATCGGTGGCGGCTCCTACGGCAGGCTTACACTTTACGCCCGAGGTTATGCTCGCATGCAGCAACAAAAACATTGCAAGCCAATATGTTACCCTACATGTAGGTGCAGGAACATTTAAACCTGTTACGTCTACGCATGTAAACCAACACAGTATGCACCGCGAATATTTTACGGTACAAGCAACATGTATTCAAGATATTATTCAACACCAATCTCACATAATTGCTGTAGGAACCACTTCGGTTCGCACGTTGGAATCGTTGTATTGGATAGGAGTAAAATTACACCTCAACATAGCTCAACCTTTTGAAATTTCGCAATGGGAACCATACCAACTACCGCAACACATTTCGGTAGACCAATCCCTTACTGCCATAATCGATTGGTGCAACTCGCACAATATGCAATCTATTGAAGCATATACACAAATTATGATTATACCCGGGTATTCGTGGAAAATTGTATCAACTATGTTTACAAACTTTCATCAACCACAAAGCACCTTATTACTTTTGGTTGCATCGTTTGTTGGCGAACAATGGAAAACTATATATTCCCATGCTATCAATACCAATTATCGTTTTTTAAGTTATGGAGATAGTTCGTTGTTGTGTAGAAAAAAATGTCTGATTGTCTGATTGTCTGAATGTCGAAAGTTCCCTATACCTTAAACCCTATACCTCTACACCCATAAATCAATGCGCCGTTAGGTGCATAATATCGGTAGAAATAGGATAATCGGGAATTAATTCCGTGCCGTTAGGTACGGAACAAACGTATTCCATGTCGGAGTGTCTCAATGTCTGAAGAGTCTAAAAGAATCAAAGGGCATTTTGCTTTTAATCCCGGAGAGATGAAATTATTATAGAATTTGCACAAAAAATTACCACCCAAAACCCCGACGGGGTGACATTACGGTAAGTATCACGTGAAATATGAACGAAGATTCCATATCGGAATGTCTCAACGTCTGATTGTCTGAAGAGTCTAAAAGGTCTAAAAGGTCTGAAAAAACTTATTATCTGTAGTTTTGAATCTAATACTGAACTATGGTTGTAGTATCCCCTTGAGGGGATTATAGGGGTGAATCTATGGGCAACCACAAGGGTTTGCCCCAACACTGTATCCAATTAAAAATTAACCCGTATCCCCTTCCCCACCACAAAAAAATCATTCCATGAATACCCAAATAAATTGTGAAATAGAGTAAAGAATAACCGAAAAAATCGTCTATATTTACAAAACATCTAACAATTACGAATATGAAAGGAATTTTATCATTTTTAAGCATTTTTGGAGCACTTGCAAGTTGCAATGCACAAAACACTCCGGCAGATTATACCGGAAAATCGCCCATATATTCTTATACCGTTCAAGACATTAATGGCAACACATTTTCGTTTGAATCGCTGCGAGGAAAAAAAATATTGATAGTAAACACAGCTTCGAAATGTGGACTAACCCCGCAGTACAAAGATTTGCAAACATTGTACAGTACCTATGCCGACAAAAATTTTATAATCATAGGATTTCCGGCAAATAACTTTTTGAGCCAAGAACCCGGAGTAGATTCTACAATTAAAGAATTTTGCGAAATCAATTACGGCGTTACCTTTCCTATGATGTCGAAAATATCGGTAAAAGGCAAAGACATGGCTCCCATATACGCCTACCTTACACAAAAAAATTTAAATGGCTATGCCGATACCGATGTAAGTTGGAATTTCCAAAAATACGCTATAAACGAACAAGGCTATGTAGTTCGCATGTGGTCGCCCAAAGTATCGCCCCTTGCACCCGATATAGTTTCGTGGATTACGGAATAATTATGAATTCTTAATTATTAATTTTTAATTATTTTAAACATCCGTAAACCGTTTACCTTTTTTCACCACAGAGAACACAGAGGTTCACAGAGTTTTTTTTTGGGCTGAAAGCCATATATAATATAGCCCAACGGCAACGCCTTGGGTACAGAATCACACAGCCCCATGCGTCCTGTAAGGACAATATAATGAATGTATAGAATTTTAATACAGATTTTTTCTCCACAGATTACACATGAACACCCTACACTGTATACCTTTTTTCACCACAGAGAACACAGATTTTCACAGAGTTTTTTTTTGGCTGAAAGCCATATATAATATAGCCCAACGGCAACGCCTTGGGTACAAAATCACACAGCACCACGCATCCTGTAAGGACAATATAATGCATAGAATTTCACAATTTAGTCCATTAATTAAAAATTACCCCCCCCCTTACCGTCCGCAAATCATCTTCTTCAATTTCAATATACAATTTGGGTTCATCTAAAAAAAAATGTAAATTTGTACAAATAATTGGATATGAACATAGAAACTGATTTTTATAACCGCTGCATTCATACGCTTGAAAAAGCATATGAACTACTTATTCAAACTGAGCCACAGCAGATAGAATACGATATGTATCGGTCGGCATGTGTAAAAGAATTTGAGATACTACTTGAGCAAAGCGGGAAGTTGTTGCGTAAAGTGCTTAAACCTTATTTCCATTCATCAAAAGCTGTGGACCAATTAGTGTTCAAAGATATTTTTCGACAGGCTGTTGTAAAAAACATCATAGATATAGAATTGTGCGAACGTTTTTTGGAATACCGCGACAATCGCAACAACACGGCACACGATTACGGGGTAAATTTCGCCGAAGAAACACTTATATTATTACCACAATTTATAGCTGACACCAAAGTATTATCACTCGCCATACACACACAAAACCATGATATTGAGGGAAAAGGATAAAGAAAAATTGCTCGAAATTTTTTCGCGTATTGATTATGAGTACGAAGTGTGGGCGTATGGCAGTCGTGTAAGTGGCGAAGCTCATGAAGGTAGCGACCTCGACTTAGTTCTGCGTCCTCGTTCGTTACAAAAAATGCCTATTGACCTCTATCTTCAACTCAAAGAACACATACAAGAAAGCACCATACCAATAGTAGTAGAATTGTTTGACTGGGCACGATTGCCCGATTCGTTCCACAAAAACATAGAAGCAAAACACGAAGTATTGTATAATTCGACGAGGAAATAAATACTCTTTTGAACTGTATACCTTTTATTTTACCACTCAGATTCTCGCTCCGCTATAACGAGAAAAATTTACCACAGAGAACACAGAGGTTCACAGAGATTTTTTTGGCTGTAAGCCATATATAATATAGCCAAACGGCAACGCCTTGGGTACAGAATCAATTCATCATAATACGTCCTGAAAGGACAATATTTATAAATTATAGATTTTTAGAATTTCAATATATTTTTAAAAAAAATAAGAGAAAATTAGGGAAAATACGTAGTTTTGTGGTTGGTAAAATTTTTAGTTTGAAAAATTAAGAATTTAACTATAAATACTTGCAATATATATAAAAGATGTCAAAAAGAATAAATCATATAATCTCAGAATTAAAAGATCAATATCTTATTGAAGAGGATTTTAACAAACCTTGGATTATTGGATTTAGTGGGGGGAAAGATTCAACAGCTTTATTACAATTGGTTTGGTTAGCTTTAAAGCAAGTTCCTGCTGAATTGAGAAAAAGAAAAATATTTGTTGTTTGTAACGACACTTTGGTTGAAAATCCAATAATTGTTGAATATGTTGAAGGCGTGTTAGATAGAATTAAAGAAGCTGCCGTAGAACAAGGATTACCGATTGAAGTTCAAAAAACTATTCCGAGACTAGAAGACAGTTTTTGGGTTAATATTGTTGGTCGTGGATATCCAGTTCCAAATAATGTATTTCGTTGGTGTACTGACAAAATGAAAATTAAACCAACTTCGCGGTTTATTACTGAACAAGTTGCAGAAAATGGAGAGGCAATTATTTTAATTGGAACAAGAAGTTCAGAAAGTCAACAAAGAGCTAAATCAATTAAAAAACATGAAATTCGTGGAAAACGATTAACCAAACACCCCAACCAACATAATACTTATGTTTATGCTCCAATAAAGGATTTAATGTTAGAGGAAGTTTGGTATATAGTAAATGCCATGACTTCACCTTGGGGTGCTGATAATTCTAAACTATTTCAAATTTATGCTGATGCAAGTGCAGATGATTATGAATGTCCTACTTTAGTTTCAGACAAAAAACAACCTTCTTGCGGACAAAGTCGATTTGGTTGTTGGACATGTACAGTTGTAAAAGAAGATAAATCTATGTCGGCATTAGTAAATAAAGGTCAAGAATGGTTAAGACCGTTATTAGATTTACGTGCAAGTATGTTCGATAAAAGAAATATATCTGAAAATCGAATGACAACTCGCAGAAACGGGCAACATGCTGTTACCGAAGAAGGACATAATCAAGGTAATTATACAGAAAAATATAGAGCAGAATTGCTTGAAGAAATACTAACTGCACAAAGAAAAGTACAGGAATTTAAACCAAAACTTAATCTAATAACGAATCAAGAACTTGTTGCAATACAAGTAAATTGGAATAGAGACCTTAATTTTGAATATAGAGTTTCCGACATATACAACAAGGTTTACAATAAAGAAATTGACATGAAAACTAATGACGAAAAACTGCAAAAAGAAATTGATTTGCTCAAAGACGTTTGTAATGAAAATCCAACAGACTTTGATTTAATTCAAGAATTACTTGTAATGCAAAAAAACAAGGCATTATTAAATCGCAAACGTGGATTGAAAGATGATATGGAAAGAGTTATAGAAAAATATCTTAAAATTGCCTAGTTATGTATATCAAAGAAATAGAGCTAAATAATTTTAGGATTTATAAAGGACCTAATAAAATTTCTTTATTGCCAACAGATGATAAAAATATAATTGTTGTTAGTGGTAAAAATGGTTTTGGAAAAACAACTTTCCTTATGTCATTAGTTTGGTGTCTTTATGGCAAACAAATGGAAAAGGTTGATGAACTTTATGAAAAAGAAATAAAAGATAAAGGGAATTATACAAAATATATATCGGGTAGTTTAAATAGAAAAGCATTCGAAGAAGGCAAAACAGAGTTTTCGGTTTCAATCACATTTGCTGGGGTTAAAATTCCTGATGTAACCTGTCAAGAAGTTAAAATAACAAGAAGTTATAACACACTTACAAGCTCATCTGATAAGGTAGAAGTTTTAATTGATGGCTATCAAAATGAATTAATTGAAGATTTATCAAAAGAGAATCAATTGGGTGAAGAAATTTTCATTCGTGACTTTATTTTACCTATTGAAATTGCAAAATTCTTTTTTTTCGATGCAGAAAAAATTGTTTCGTTAGCAGAAGTTAATTCTAATAATCAAAGAAGACAATTAAGTAAAGCCTATTCAGAAGTTTTAGGAATTCAAAAATATGAAGACTTAAAAGCTAATCTAGAAGAAAAACAAGACGAATATAGAAGGAAATCTGCTTCGCCCGAAGAGAAAAAAGAATTAACAGAATTACATTCTAACATAGAAAAAACATTGATTGAAATTAATGTTTTTGAGAATGAAATTGATGAATTAAAACACGAGAAAAATCAAAAAGAAAAAGAAGCAGAAGAAATTCAACGCAGATTGATTCGTGAAGGTGAAAAAATGACCTTGGAAGAATTAAATGTTCTGAAAGAAGAACAAATGAATTTGGAAAAGAAAAAGAATGAAATACAAGATAAATTAAAAGATTTGTTCGATTTAATTCCTTTCGCACTTGCTGGCGATACTTTGATGGGAATTTCTGAACAACTAAAAAGTGAAAGACAACTTTCAGAACAAAAATACAAACAAGACGATGTTAATCTGAAAGTAAATAAGATTAGACAAGAAATTGAAGATAAGAAAAAAGGTTTGAATTTTACATTAGATGTTAATACTCGTGATTTTTACGAAGAACAAATAAAACAATTAGTAAAGAAACATTTCTTCTCCGATTTTACTGAAATATCTGAGAATTTTAAAACATTACATGATTTTTCAAATTCTGAATCAAACGAGTTTAATCAATTAGTAAATACTCTAAAACACAGCTTCAAAGAAACATTTTCGAGATTTAATACTGAGTATTCTTATATTAAAAATCAACTAGATTCAATAAGTCGAAAAATACGTGATGCGGAAAAAAGTGCAGAAGATGAATATATAACTGATTTACGCCAAAAGAAAGATGCTTTAGATAAACGTATTCTAACTGTTGGGAAAGAAATTGAATCTATTTATTTGAAAATTGGTGAATTCAATAATCAGATAAAAACATTTAGACAACGACAAGATATATTAAGAAAGAAAATCGACGATTCAAGCGAATATTCTGAAAAAGAACGTAAAACAAAACATTTGATAAACAAACTTCAAAATTTCATAACCTTATTTAAAGAAGAAAAGAAAAAATCGCTTGAAGAAAAAATGCTTTCAAGTCTTACTACTTTACTTCATAAAGAAGGATTTATTAAAAAAGTGGAGGTTGATATAAGTTTGACAGGCGATGATATTGACATTACTCTATTCAATCAAAATGACAGAAAAATAGATAAAGGTTCATTATCAATGGGTGAACGACAAATGTATGCATCAGCATTATTAAATGCTTTAGTCGATGAATCAGATATCGAATTTCCTGTATTTATAGATAGTCCAATGCAAAAGTTTGATGAACAGCATGCACAAAACATTATAAAATATTTCTATCCTAATGTTTCAAAACAAGTAATTATATTCCCATTGATTAATAAAGAATTAACCGAAAAAGAATATAAACTTTTGCAACCGAATATTAATCGTGCATATTTGATAAATAATGTTTCAACTGATAGTTCAGAATTTTTGGAAACAACACCTGAAGAATTTTTAACAACCTATAATTCGATTTACAATGCAAATTAATATTAAGACCTCAGAAAAGAATCAGGATGTTGTTAGAAAAATTACATCAAAACTTCCAAACGGATTAAAAGAAAATGCAACAGCTCGATTAGCATTTGGATATTCATTACAAACTGGCAAAAAATTTACACAAGCAGACTTCAATTTATATGATTCTAAAGGTAAAGAATATAAAGACCATATTTTATTCGATGCAAAATATCGTGATTTTTATATTGCATTAATTTGCCAATATTATGGTTTATATAAGACCGATGATAATATTCCAAAATATATAAAACTGCATATAGACCATGGTTTAGAATTATTGGATAATATCTTTCAAGATAATTTTAATTACACATTGTTTGATTTTCTCGTTGAATATATCGAAAAAGGAATCTTGCATTTAGATGAATTAACAGTATCGCTTGATGCAGTTAAAAATAATCAACAGCATATTGAAAAATCTTATTATGCCGACCCAATTAGAATTGAAGTCGGAAAGAAAATCGATACAGGCGAGCCAATTATTTTACAGATAAACAATACTAAACTTTATAATAACTGTCATATTGCTGTTGCAGGTAATTCAGGTACAGGCAAAACACAATTTGCACTTGAATTTTTATCTCAAATATTTGAACAATCAAATGGTCATGTAAATTTCATATATCTCGATTTTAAAGGATTAAAACAAGATGATGTAAAGGAAATGCAACCTTTCTTTAATGCTACTAAAACCGATTTTATAGATGTTCCACAAACACCTTTTCCTGTAAATCCATTAACGTTCATTGACAATGTTAATGAAGTGAATAAAAACATGGGTATCGATAAGTTTGTTGATATTGTATGTAAATATTCAAACTTAGGTATTAAACAGAAAGGAAAACTACGAGATGCTACAACAGAAGCATTTATTGAACAAAAAGGCGGAACATATCCGACAATGAAACAGATAAATGAGCATTTACAAGCAATAACAGGCGATAAAAAAGACTCTTTAACTGAAATTATTGATGAATTAAGCCGTTACAAAATTTTCATTGACGACCCAAAAAATCAATCAAATTTCTTTAATAAAAACCTATACCTTTCCTTATCGGGTGACTTGTCGAATTCGGTACGTTTCACCTCATTATTCCTAATTATAAACTATATATACAATACGTTTATGAATATGGATAATACACCAAATGAGGACAATACAAAAGCCTTGCGATATGTGATATTGATAGATGAAGCACACGTTATTTTCAAAGAAAAGAAATATCAAGATATTCTTGAAAAGATGTTACGTGAAATTCGCTCAAAAGGTGTTGCCGTAGTGCTTTTATCACAAGGAATCGAAGAATATAATCAATCTGATTTTGACTTTTCAACAATGTGTGAAATTGCATTTTTACTAGATATTAAAGATAAAAACCAAAAAGTAATGGAAAAATTCTTAGGTTTGTCTGGTAAAAATAGTACAACGATTGCCCGAAGTATGGAATCCATCAAAAAAGGACAAGCAATTTCTAATATTAAAGAATTTGACACTGCAAAACTATTTAGAGTTAATCAATTTTGGGAAAGAAAAATATAATACTAATAATTATAGATGGCAGAAAAAACTGTATTTCAGAAAATAAGTTATGAGGATTTACTTTTAGATACTCATAATCCTCGTTTGCCAAAATCAATGGGAAACAAATCAGAAAGTGAAATTATTAATTATTTCTTATCTGACGCATCATTAATAGAATTAATGCTTGCGATAGGTAAGAATGATTTTTTCGAAGGAGAACAGTTACTTGTTATTAAGGCAGAAAATAATAAATATTGTGTAATTGAAGGTAATAGAAGATTATCTGCAGTTAAATTATTGCACAATCCAACAATAGCAAATATTTATAAGAGTAAAGTTGATCAAGTTATAAGCGAATCTGAGTTTTTTCCAAAAGATATACCTTGTTTAGTATTTGATAAAAAAGACGATATATTAAAATATTTGGGTTTTAGGCATATTACTGGAATAAAATCATGGAAACTTCTTGAAAAGGCTAGGTATTTAACAAAATTAAAAGCTGAAAATTACTCGGGTGAAAATATTCAGTCATCGAGTAGAGAGATTGCAAAAATGATAGGCAGTCGTAAAGATTATGTGTTAAGACTTTTAGTCGGTTATCAGTTATATGACATTATTGAAAAAAATGGCTTTTATAAAATAAAAGGATTAGATGATACAACATTTCACTTTAATTATATTGCAGATAGTTTAAGTCATTCCAATATTGAACAATTTTTAGGAGTTGATTTAATAAAAGAAAATCCGGCTTCTGATATTAAATTAGAAAATTTATGTGAATGGACAAATTGGCTATTTAATAGCCAATTACCTAATAAAATTATTGGAGATAGTGAACATTTAAATCGTTTAAATAAAATTTTAGATTCTAAATATTCCAATGCATTAGAAGTTTTTAGAAAAGGAGAAGAGTTAAAAATTGCATATGAATATACTGATGGAATAAAAGAACAATTTGAAAAAGCAATTGATGATGCAATCAAATATTTAGAAAAGGCTGATAGTCTTTCTCATAAGCAAATTGAGTTCAGAGACTCATTAGAAGACGATTTGAAAAATATTAGTGGTATAATACGTAAAATAAAGAGCGTAAAGGATGAGATTGAATCGAACGATAAATTGGGCATTTAATGAAAGATATTTATAAAAAAATACAAGAGCAATTTTTCTCTTTAAATATTTCACATATTTCTGAACCTAAAGATCAACTTCATTTATATGCAGATTATATTGAACTAGTTTGTATTATCTCAAATGATTATGTTTCACAAAGAGATATTATTGATAGACTAATAGATTCTGGGGTTGAATTTAAACTAGAAAAAGAAAAACTTGATGGCGAAATAGGTCAAATTGATTCAGAAATATATGATTTAGAGGAATCTTGGATTATTAATATTTTTGAATATTTAAAAGAAAGAGCTGTAAATTTTGGTGCAAATTATCCATTTATAATTGATTCAAATGGAATAATATTTTCAAAGGATAAGTTAAATGATTCACAATATCTTTATGTTTATCTTTTATTATCATCTTCTTTAAATTATTTTAAAACTGTTAAACATGAGTTAACATCTGAATTTGAAATAATTTCAGAAAAGGCTTTACAATCTTATTTACCAAATGCTGTCGTATATGGTTTTGGTTCAAATACAATTTTCAAAGGGAATGCTAAAGAAAAAATTAAAAATCTTGCAAAAGAAATTAACATAGAGGTTAAAGAGCGTATTTTAAATCAAATTTCAAAACATAATAGTAAAGAAGAAGGACTTGATATTGTTGGTTGGTTACCTTTTAAAGATAATAACCCAAATACAATTATAATTTTTGGACAATGTGCATGTGGTCAAAATTGGTTGAATAAACAAAATGAAACGCGAAGGTATGATAGGTTCTATGAGTCTTATTTATTACCATTTATTCATGCATTATTTGTACCTCATGATTTTAGAAATTATAATGGAGAATTCGGTTTTGATAAGGATATAAATAATCACACTTTAGTTTTTGAAAGAAGACGAATTTTAGAATTACTTGATAATTTTACATTTGATAATTCATTTGATTCTAAATTGATTGTTGATAAATGTATCGAATATGTAGAAGATATTGTTTAATAGACACTGAATATAATGATAAAAGAACAAATTCAATTTTATGCAACTATAGGCACTGTTTTAGTAAGTGTGGTTGCAATTTTATTCTCCTATTTTTTTAACACCAAATTATTAAAACAGAAAAAATATGAAGATGAAAAAAAACAAATTTTAGAATCATTATTTTATTTATATGGTCCAATTAAACAATATTTAAATAAGAGTCGAGATTTGTATATTCGTTTTAGATCTGATAAACCTGAAGATTTTAGAACTATTTTAGCAATTGCAAACGGAATTGAATTTTCTCAAAATGATAAAATATTATTAGAAGAAATAATTGCAATAGGAACTAAAATTGAAGATTTAATAATTACAAAAGCAGGTTTAATTGATGATATAAAATTACGAGAAGATTATTATCCGAAATTTTTATCACATACAACATTATTAAGACATCTATATAATGGTAGCATAAAAGGTGAACCAGATAGATTTAAAGATGACCTTTTCCCTCGAGGTATTGAAGATGAAACTGAAAGAAGAATAAATGAACTTTATCAAAAATTAGAAGTTCTGAATAAGTTGAGTTGATTTTTATTTTACATTTATTATTTATCTGCAAGAATACCCCCCCCCAGCTCCCCTCACTACATCATAATTGAAACACAACTTCTTTTTCAATTTTTCACAACGTGTGTTGCATTCATTTTACATCTGTAATGTTAATTTTAAGTGTCCACCTAAACCTTCACGAATAATTCTCATTAATGTAGACAAACGGATATCACTCGCGTTATTTTCAATTCGAGAAATATAGGTTTTAGTTGTTCCACATCTTTGAGCAACTTGTTCTTGTGTTAATCCCATTTCTTTTCTTGCTTCTTGCAACAAAACACCTAATTTAAAAGCTTCATATTCTTCTTCATACTTCTCACGAGTCTCAGTTCCTTTTTCGCCATATTGACTATCAAGATGCGATTTAAACGTTGTTATATTTTTCATTTTCATACTCTTTTTTAAGTTGTTCTGCTTTGTTAATTTCTTTTATTGGCGTTTTTTGAGTTTTTTTTTGAAATCCATTTATTAAGTCAACTAAATTCCCTTCATCAAAAAAACTAAAAACTCTAAATATATTATTTCCCACTTCAACTCTTATTTCAAAAAGTCCATTAGTTCCAGTTAGATGTTTAAAGTATTTTTCAGGTATATACTCTAATTCACTAATTAATTGCAATGTCCAGTTGAATTTCTTTTTAACTTCCGGTTTTAAAGTCTCAAAGAATTCTAAATAGTAATTCTTATAATATATAATATTTCTTTTTTCATTCATAAAACAAAGTTAGCTAATCAGTGAACAAAAACCAAAAGATTTTAGCTTTTTTTTAAACAGTTTCATAGTATGTGTAGGTATTTTAGACGGGCAAGCATGAGCGGCAACTAACAACCACGTCCATTTTTTACAAATAAATGCAAAATATTATAAGAGATTTCTCCTTGCAGTGGAGTTATCCATTCGTATCATAAATAAAAGGGGAAGATGACAGGGAAACATGTTCTAAGTATTCAAAAATAGTTTTAGTGTTAATCTATAAATTCTTTGCCCCTCGGCGAGCACGGGGATCTCTGCTTTCATAGTATAGAGAAAAGTCTCGACCAGCTCAGTAACCACCTGTCGAACCACGGTTGGTGAGCGTGTCGAACCATGAGTAGAAATCTGTTAGACTTTTTAGAACTTTCGACAATCAGACATTGCGACACTCCGACATTGAATCCGTTTGTTCCGTACCTAACGGCACGGTATTAATCCCTGATTATCCTATTTCTACCGAGCTTACGCACCTATCGGCGCATTGTTTTAAGGGTATACGGTGTATGGTTTAGGTATAGTGCCGAAAAATTATAATGCTACACAGTCTATTTTTCCCATCTTCGGCAGTTATCCGGAAATTCCGAATAACTGAATTTGTATTTTAATTACAATTTAAAGATTAAACTAACAATTAATAATTAACTATCATCTCCCCACTCTACATCCTTCATCGCCAAAGCACACACCTAATGCACGAGCTGATTTTATAAGTTTATTATCGGGTTCTACTATTTTCAATTTACCCGATGTTTCGGCAAGAGGAATACTTATAATTACATTGTCTTTGAATGCTACCATTTGATTGTATATTCCGGTAGCAATTAATTCGGCAGCATATCGTCCGTATCGAGTTGCCAGAATTCTATCGGTTGCAGTGGGTGTACCACCGCGTTGTATATAGCCCAAAACCGTTTCGCGTGTTTCTATTCCGGTAAGTTCCTGAATTTTTTTAGCCAAATACGGACCGGGCGATTTCTTTTTACCATGTTTAACTCCTTCGGCAGCAACAACTATAGATACCGGTTTACCTTTCGCATGTCTGTCGGCCAAATAGTTAGCAATTATGTTCAAATCATATTCTATTTCGGGCAATAAAATAACATCACCACCACCTGCAATACCTGCATACAAGGCTATCCACCCTGCATTGTGCCCCATTACTTCTATCACCATAATTCGCTTATGCGAGTTGCCTGTAGTATGCAATTTGTCTATAGCATCGGTACATATAGCTACAGCCGAATCAAAACCAAACGTACGGTCGGTTCCCCACACATCATTGTCTATAGTTTTGGGAATACCAATGATATGTAACCCTAATTCCGATAATTTATATGCATTTTTTATAGTTCCATTGCCACCTATACACACTAAACAATCGAGACCTAAATCCTTGTAATTATCAATAATTTGTTGAGTTTTTGCATCACCCTCCATATCATCGGGATTTACTTTTTTAAATGGTTTTTCGCGCGATGTGCCCAATACAGTTCCACCCAGAGTTAAGATACCCGACACCGATTTTTCATCAAGAATCATGTAATCTTTTTCTATAAGCCCTTTGAAGCCCGACGAAAAACCTATAACCTCCATTCCGTATTCTACGATTGCTGTTTTTGCTACACCTCTAATTGCAGCATTTAAACCGGGGCAATCACCACCTGCTGTTAAAATTCCTATTTTTTTTGCCATACCTTACAAAGATTGAATAAATGATACATGAGCTTGTTCTGTTTGTTCCCCGGCATACTCTTCTATATTCCACACTTCCCATGCCTGAATAGAATCGCCGGGACCAATATGCGAGTATGCCGAGTGGTATTCTAATTCCAACAAAGCATGTTCTTGCGATTCTTCGGTACTTGTATACAGTTCTACAAGAGCTTGCTCCGGATGTATTTGATTTTTTATATGTTTTTCGAACGAAATGCTAAGCATATGCGTAGGAGTAAATGCATACATTACCGGCAATTCGGGATATATAAATGCTTTGGAAGCACGCGAAGTTGTACTATCGGGCTGTTGTGGTTTGTAGGTAAAATAATCGTTTACAAATCCATATGGCATATCGGTACAGGTATCGTTACGAACAGGAACTACCCGCACATGCTCTTTTCGAGCTTGCACATAAGCCTTAGAATACCCATGCATACGGGTATTATGCCATATATCCCACGACACAATGTCTTGCGAACTATTTATAAGAGTAACTTGCACAAACACAGAACCATCGGGATTTACCGCAATTTCTTTTTCCATAGTTACACCCCACACGTCACTGTGTTGGCTGGTAAGACTAACCGACCAATCATTTTGAGTTAACACAGTATATGCACCCAATGTAATATAAGGATCGGGAGGCCACAAAGCTTGTTCTGCCTTACGACTACTATGAACCGACTGCTGCATCCACCATTGCGATTGAGGTCCAACCCAAACGGTATGCCCCTGAATAGGAAAAAAATCGGTATGTTCACTAATATCTAATGCAGTGTTCCATAACGCACTATCCGATTTGAGCATATTCGGCGAATTATCTTTGGACAGAAAAACGATGGTTCCACCTAAATGAGGCAACACGCCTACTCTAACTCCTGCATTTTCTATATATACAATACTGTTTGAATTCATTTTTTTATTATTTATACATGGTGTAAAATTATAATAAACAACAGTAATGACCGCTGCTATACCACAAAGTATTATCAACAAAATATACCGAATGTTCATACGGGTAAAAATACATTTTTTTTGGAATGTATGTATATCTGTTTTTGAAAAACTATAGGAGCAAAATTATAGTAGTTTTTACATATTGAAAAATCAAAAGCTTCAAAGGAGCGACAGTACATTTGATTGTTTAGGTATATTAATTTCGCCTCTCCGAGGCTGTATTTTGAACATTTCATATACTACTACCATATTTCCGCCTCTCCGAGGCTTTCATTTGATGTAAATCTAAAAAATTGTATAATTTGTATCAAAATCACCAAAAAAAATTTACAGAACAAAATTTAAAAATGCTGCTCCAGAAGAGCAACAGTATGGTAGTTTATAAATAATTAAAAAATCAAAAGCTCCAGAAGAGCGACAGTACAATTGAATATTTAGGTATAATAATTTCGCCTCTCCGAGGCTTTCATTTGATGTTACTCTAAAAAATTGTATAATTTGCATCAAAATCACCAAAAAAATTTACAGAACAAAATTTAAAAATGCTGCTCCAGAGGAGCAACAGTATGGTAGTTTACACATATTGAAAAATCAAAAAGCTCCAGAGGAGCGACAGTATATTTGAATATTAAGGTATAGGGGACTTTTTATTCCCTAAAACAATTTTCCAACCGCATTCAGAGCAATATCTAACGGTTTAAGAGTATTTTTTTTCTTAAACGAATGAGGCTCTATTTGAACCAAAATATTTTTAAGAGTTCGTATAGCTTCGTTTATATACGGTCCTTTGTTGAGCATAATACACTCTGCCTGTACCCCTTGTGCCACATCGCTTATTTCAGCACGAGTTGGAATACCCGTTTTAGCCAAATTATCGAGGACTTGTGTAGCCCAAATTACCGGCACATGAGCAGCTTCGCACAGCAATAATATGTGATTTTGAATTTCCGAAATTTTTTCGAAACCTATTTCAACAGCCAAATCACCGCGAGCTATCATTACCCCTATTTTATTGCGACGCATACCTTCGAGCAGAATAAACGGCAAATTTTCTACAGCTTCTTTATTTTCTATTTTGAAAACAACTCCCAAATCAGTTGCCCCTAAAGTGTCGAGATATGAGTACAATTGTTTTACATCGTTCTGATTACGCACAAACGAATACCCTACAATATTGGCGTGCTCACAAACAAAAGGCAAATGCTTGATATCGGCATCGGTTAAAGCAGGTAAATGCAATTTCGTATGTGGCAAATTAATACCTTTATGCGACGACAATTTCGTTTTATAACAATTGGTAATTTCTATTTCCACCTCATCTGCCGATTTAGAAACTACAACCGATTGAATCATCCCATCATCGAATAACACCACATCATTCACTTGAACATCATCTATAATTTCGTGCAGCAGAACTCCTATTTCAGCCTTTTGAACTTGTTCGTTTTTTTTACTGAATTTCGACTTTTTACCTAACGTAAGCCGTTTGGTAAGCACAATTCGTTCTCCATTTCTCACAGTTATCGAATTTTTTACTTTGCCTTTTTTGCCTCGAATTTCTATTTGCGAAGTCCTAATTTTAGGTCCGGAAAGATCCATAAAAATTTTAACCTCTTGTTTGGTTTCTTGTTTAACTTCATGAATATGTTGAATCATTTTAGTCCAAATAGCAATTGTGCCATGACTCAAATTAATCCGAGCTATTTCCATTCCGCTTTTGACCATATTACGAATAATTGTTTTGTCGTGAGCAGCTTCGAGCGGCAGAGTAACCATAATTTCGGTAAATTGCTTTTTTTGTTTTTTATTAAACAAGTCGTTTGCATGTGTCTTTATTAATTTTTTACTCTTTTGATACCCTATAATTTCAATTTCTTTCCTTTTCCTATAGGGTTTCCCCTGCAAAAGTCTCACATGTTTAACTATACAAAACAAATTGGAGTATACATACCCTTCGGCAGTTCGAAGCGACGACAAGCCTAAATCCGAAAGACTATCGTGATACCTACTCACATCGTAAGTACGAAGAATTAAATATCGCAATAAATTTTTTGCACTTAAAGTATAGGTATCGCTCAGTTCCGAAATTATTTGTTCTATTTCGGGTTCCTTCTCTACAATTTGGGCAAGTATTGCACTTAATTCGGTATCTAAATCTTTTAATTTCACAGATATATAAATTATAATTTCGTATTGCATTCAAGCAACAAACGACCACAACAACAGTGTTCAAATATACTGTATTGATTATGCGTACCACCATGTTCTATGTTATTTTTTTGTAAGATTTATAACAGTATATTTTTGAACAATGCTCACATTTAGAATATATTTTTATAGCCCCCCCCCCAAGCACAACTCTTTATCATTAACAATTAACAATTAATCATTACCAATTAACCATTCCCCATTAACAATTATACACACATTGTTATTTTAAATAAAATTATTACTTTAGCCAACAAATTTTGAAACAGATAAACATGGCAAAAGTATTAATAATAGGAGCAGGAGGCGTAGGTCGCGTAGTAGCTCACAAATGTGCACAAGTACCCGAAGTATTTGAAGAAATAATGTTGGCAAGCCGCACAAAATCAAAATGCGATGCAATAGCAAAATCTATTACCAATAGAACTATTCAAACAGCACAAGTAGATGCCGAAAACGTACCACAATTAGTAGCATTAATCCAGTCATTTAAACCCGATATGGTTATAAATGTTGCCCTGCCATATCAGGATTTATATATTATGGACGCTTGTTTAGAAACAGGTGTACACTATTTAGACACTGCCAATTACGAACCCAAAGACGAAGCTAAATTTGAATACAGCTGGCAATGGGCATATCAAGACAAATTTAAAGCAAAAGGCTTAACAGCAATTTTAGGCTGTGGATTCGACCCCGGACAATCGCAAATATATACTGCATATTTAGCAAAACACTACTTCGACGAAATTCATTATTTAGATATAGTAGATTGTAATGGTGGTGACCATGGAAAAGCTTTTGCCACAAATTTTAACCCCGAAATTAATATTCGCGAAATTACACAAAACGGTAAATATTGGAAAAATGGTGCATGGGTTGAAACCAAGCCCCACGAAATTATGGAAAAATTAACCTATCCAAATATTGGCGTTCGCGATTCGTATCTTATGTATCACGAAGAATTAGAATCGTTGGTTAAAAATTTCCCTACACTCAAACAAGCTCGTTTTTGGATGACTTTTGGACAAGAATATTTAACACATTTACGTGTAATTCAAAATATTGGAATGGCAAGCATTACCCCTATTTTGTATAAAGGTGTAGAAATAGTTCCACTACAATTCTTAAAAGAAACATTACCCAATCCCGACACATTAGGAGATAATTATACCGGCGAAACATCTATAGGCTGTAGAATAAAAGGTATAAAAAACGGAAAGGAAAAAACAGCATACATTTGGAACAACTGTAGCCATCAAGCTGCGTTTAACGAAACGGGAGCTCAAGGCGTATCGTATACCACCGGAGTTCCGGCTATGGTAGGTGCTCTTATGTTCCTTACCGGAAAATGGTCGGGTGCTGGTGTATTTAATGTAGAAGAATTTAATCCCGACCCGTTTATGGAAGCTATTGGACCATACGGATTGCCTTGGGAAGTAAAAGAAGATATTGATTTAGAGTTTCAATATTAAATAGATATGGAAGAGCTGTATGCAAAAATACCTGCTCCGGCATTTATTTTAAACGAATCGTTGCTTCGTGCAAATCTCGAAAAACTTGCTTATGTTAGTAAACAAGCCGATGTGCAAATAATTCTTGCTCTCAAGGGATATGCATTATGGAAATCATTTCCACTTATTCGCAAATATTTACAAGGAGCTACCGCAAGTTCGCTCAACGAAGTGTTATTGTGCAACGAATACATGGGAACCCGAGCTCATACCTATGCTCCCGCGTATAGCAAACATGAAATTAAAGAAATAGCCGATAAAAGTTCGCATATTACATTCAATTCTCTCAATCAATACCACGCCTATAAAGACATATGTATAAAAACATGCACTCGTATGGGCTTACGGGTTAATCCGGGATACAGTGATATTACAACCGACCTCTATAATCCCTGTTCGCCGAATTCACGCTTGGGCATACCTGCTCACGAATTACAACATGGAGTACCCGACCATATTACAGGCTTACATTTTCATGCCTTATGCGAAAACAACTCCTATTCACTCGAACGTGTGTTAGCTTCGTTCGAAGAACGGTTTAAACATATTATTCCTCACATGCAATGGATAAATATGGGGGGAGGACATTTAATTACGCAAGCCGATTACGATATAGAACATCTGATTTCAATACTCAAAGCATTTAAACAAAAATATTCTGCACACATCATATTAGAGCCCGGAGGTGCTGTAGGATGGCAAACCGGCGTACTAAAATCCACCATACTCGATATTGTAAACTATGGCGAAACACCCACTGCCATACTCGACGTATCGTTTGCCGCACATATGCCCGATACTCTCGAAATGCCATACAGACCATCTATTTGGGGAGCAAGCAAAGAACCTATTGAAGGCTATATACCCTACCGCATGGGGGGACAAACATGTTTGGCTGGCGATTTTCTTGATGCATATTATTTTCCCAAACCACTTGCTATAGGCGACTCTATTTTCTTAGAAGATATGATGCATTATACTATGGTGAAAACTACAATGTTTAACGGTGTTCATCATCCTTCTATATATATTCTCAAAGAAAAAGGAAATATAGAATGTGCTCGCGAATTTGTGTACGACGATTATAAAAAGCGATTGAGCTAAAACTTTCACATGTTTTTTTTATGTAAAAGTTGCATACCCAAATAAAGGACATTGGGCAATACAGTATAGAGATATACGAAAAGTTAGAAACTGTTTAAATTTTGTTTTTAATTACTATTTTTGAAAATTTTGAACTTCAAATAAACCCAAATTACGCAATAGGAATTGCGTAATCGATTAACATTTTGTATTTAATTCACTTTGTTCATTGAGCTCACTTCGTTCGGTTTAGTATTTTTAAAATACTTCAAACAAAATGTAATTACACAATGATATGTAAACAATTTCTTAATACAACTATAAAAAAATGATACAAGAAATTACTATAGCAACCAACAGCGATATACCGGAACTCATAGATTTATTAACTGATTTATTTACTTCAGATATTGAGTTTAAGCCCAATTACAATAAACAAAAGACAGGATTAACTCAAATAATAAACGATGCTAATATTGGAGAAATACTTGTTTTGAAAATTGATAATAAAATTATTGGCATGGTAAGTTTGCTATACAGCATAAGCACTGCATTGGGCGGTAAAGTTGCTATTGTGGAGGATATGATAATTCATACAGCATACAGAAATCAAGGACTCGGTAAATTTTTATTGCATCATGCTATTGAATATTCCAAAAAGAACGATTGTTTACGTTTAACATTACTCACAGATTATGATAATGAAGGTGCGATTAATTTTTATAAAAAATTTGGATTTACTAAATCTTCTATGATACCTATGAGATTATTTTTTGACAAATAAACTACACCATAGTATACTTAACCTTCCAATAATTCCAAATGATTCAAATTCAAAAAATTATCGACAATAAAAAACAGTTCCTTGACTTGTTATTATTGGCTGACGAGCAAGAAAATATGATTGATTTATATTTACCTCATGGAGACTTATTTGCCTTATATGACAATGATTTGAAAAGTGTTTGTGTGGTTACACATATAGATAATAATACCTGTGAATTAAAAAACATAGCCACATATCCCCAATACCAAAGTAAAGGTTATGGCAGAACTTTGATTCATTTTATATTTGATTATTATAAACATACGTACACAAATATGCTTGTAGGCACAGGCGAAACACCCCGCATATTGTCGTTTTATAAGAGTTGTGGTTTTACAATATCACACAAAATTTCTAATTTTTTTACCGACAATTATGACCAGCCAATGTTCGAAGACAATATTCAACTAATTGACATGATATATCTTACAAAAAATTTACACGCAAAGTAATTACAAAAATCTTTAAACAATACAGGTATGGACAAATACGCAATTACACACAAAACATATAATACAACAGCACAACAATTTCAGGACAAATTCATGAATTTGAGTTTGTATCACAATTCGTATGACGCGTTATGTTCTTTGCTCCCAACACATGCCAACATATTAGATGTAGGCTGCGGACCGGGTAATATTACACGATACATCTTACAAAAACTACCATCGGCTCAGATACTTGGCATAGATGTATCGCCACGTATGATTGAATTGGCAAAACATAACAATCCTACAGCTCAATTTACATGTATGGATTGTAGAGAAATACATGCAATACAAACTACGTTCGACGCTCTTCTATTCGGGTTTTGTTTTCCCTATCTGAGCCAAGAAGATATACTTGAAATAGTAGCCGACTCGGCATCATTACTTTGCTCGAAAGGATACATCTATATAAGTACTATGGAAGACGATTATTCTAAATCGGGATATGAAACTACCAGCTTTAGTGGCGAACATATGGTATATGTTCATTATCATACTGCCGAGTTTTTAACAAACGCATTGCACAAGCATGGATTTTCAATTGTTTCACTTACACGACAAGATTATCCCGAACAAAATGGCAGTATTTCAACTGATTTAATTATTATTGCACAAAAATTATAGAACAATATGCAAAAACAAGATATACTATCGCTCTCGTATGCTCAATTACTTGAGATTTGCCAAGAATTTGGCGAAAAAAAATTTCGTGTAGACCAATTGTATCAATGGATATGGCAAAAAAGAGTTCGGAATTTTACCGATATGAGTAATCTTTCGAAAGTATTTAGGGAACAATTACAAGAACGATTCTTTTTTCAAACTGTCAAAATAGATACTGTTCGTTCGAGTACCGACGGAACGCAAAAAGTAACATTTCGATTGCACGACGGCTGTATCATAGAAGGTGTTGTAATACCTGCAAAAGACAGACTTACCGCATGTATATCGTCACAAGTAGGCTGTGGCTTAGCATGTGCATTCTGTGCTACCGGAAGTTTAGGTTTTACCCGAAATTTAAGTGTTGGCGAAATTACCGATCAATATTTTGTACTAGACGATATTGCCCGTCAAAAACACTCGCAAGGAATTACCAATATTGTATACATGGGCATGGGCGAACCTTTGCAAAATTACGATTCGGTACTACTTTCTATTGCCAGATTCACCGAAGAAAAAGGACAAGCTATGGCACCTTCGAGAATTACCCTATCTACATCGGGATTGGCTAAAAATATTATGAAACTTGCCGATGATGGTTTCAAATGTAATATTGCAATATCGCTACACACAGCTAATAATGGAATACGCAACAAATTAATGCCGGTAAACAAAGCTAACGATATACAAAAATTAAGCGATGCCATTGCATATTTTTACGACAAAACACATACTCGTATCTCAATAGAATACACCCTACTCGATGGAATTAACGACACCATAGAACATGCACGCGAATTGGCTGATTTCACAAAACGCTTCCCTGTAAAAATTAATATCATAGAATACAATGCTCATCAGTTATCGCCTTACAAAAAAAGTGATAAACAAAAAACCGATGCATTTGTAGCATTTTTAGAAAAATTAAATTTAATTGTAAATGTTCGGTATTCTAAAGGAAAAGATATAGATGCTGCGTGTGGACAATTGGTTGCGAAACGGTAACTTATAGCAAAGTTGTTTGTGATAATTAGAACTATCAAAACTCTGGCGGTTTTCGCATGTTCTTAATTTCCGAAGCTATTTTTTTTCTATGTAAGCGTTCAATCTTCGAAGCATGAGTAGGTTTTGTTGCTTTTCGAGATTTCGCAACCTGTAATGCACGTGTTATATATTCATAAAACTTTTGTACACATATTTCTTTATTTTGCAATTGACTTCTCGATACCTGCGAACGAATACACAAATACCCGTCGTCAGTAATATGCGATTGCAATTTTGCATGCAACAGTATTTTTTGAGCATCGGTAAAACAATTACTCGACGCAATATGAAAACGTAATTCTACTTTAGAATTAACTTTGTTTACATTCTGTCCTCCCGCCCCACTACTTCGCGAAGCTGTAAAAACAAACTCTGAACTACAATCGGCTATATACATATTGTAGAATTACAAAATGTATTAAACTCCTTCATTTCTCTACATACCTGCAAAAAATAATCATAAAAATCGGGTGATTCTATATGATCATCACTTACAGCTACCGACACCAATAGACTTTTATGTTTGATATATTCCGCACAAGGAGAATCTTTGGAAAATCCACGCGGCATACTCTGCAATGTTTCGCCCGTAACTGAACCAAATGTTTGCACGAATGATTCTTTTGTGACAATTCTCAAAAATTCATCACAATTATTTTGCAGGTATGTTCGCAATGCCAACAAAACATCGGGTGGCGGCATGTAAACACCACCGGCAATCATAGAATTTTCGGGTTCAATATGTAAATAATATCCTCCTGCATACGATTTTTTACCTCCGGGAGCTATATATGCCGCTATATGATTTTTGTATGGAGTTTTGTCGGCAGAAAACCGAATATCGCGGTGAATACGATAAATGCAATCTTTAGGGGTAAGATGTGCAACCGAAGAATCAAACTGAGAAATATCTTGAATACTCTGCAATACTATAGCTTCAAATTCATGCTTCCGAACATCATACAAAGTTTTATTTGCGTGAAACCATTCACGATTATTGTTTACACACAATAATTTTAAAAAATCTAAAATTTGTTTCATTGTAATATAATATTATTTTAAGAGTTCAGATGAAACCTACATTTCTATAAACATCCTACGTTGTATTACACTTTATTTTATTATATAGGTTTCCTATACTCATTATTGTTTTACCAAGGGAATCGCTCAACAGACATAATAAGCGAAACACCCAAACCAGCACCCGATATTACTAAATTCCAATCTCGTTGTGCAACTTTACCAACACGTGTTACGAGTGTAGCAATTGTTAATATTGATGTTACAATAATCAATTGTCCTAGTTCTATCCCAATATTAAATGATAAAAGTGGTAAAACCAATTCAGTCTTTTCTAGCAATGCTTTTAAATAATTAGAAAAACCGAACCCATGAATAAGACCAAAAAATAAAGCTAAAACATATTTTACCGTTTGTAATAATGGCGATATAGTTCCCGGCTTTTTAAATAAATTACCTACAGATGTAATAACAATAGTAACGGGTATAAAAAATTCAATCAATTCTGCTGAAATAGTAACAAAGCCTAATACCGCCATTGCTAATGAAATACTATGACCAATAGTAAACGCAGTAATTAATATCAGTATTGATTTCCATTCTTTAATTACATAAACGCCACATAATGTAATAATAAACAAAATATGATCATATCCTTTAAAATCTGCTATATGTTCAATACCAATTTTACAATATAATTCAAATGTATTCATAATATAATTTTTACTCCCTTTCTAAAATACAAAGAAAATTTTTTACAAATATATAACATTCTACAACGATATAGTATTATAGAAACTCCTTATGTAATTTGATGAAATATTATCTCACAAAGCATAGTTGGGTTTAATATAAACAACAACTTAGTATAAATTGAACAATTTTTAGTAATTTTTGAATAATTTTTTAATTGCATATATTACTAAATTTATGTATTTTTATAGACTTAATTGGAAATAATATACATATTTTATAATATACATATGAAAAAATTACTTTTTTCGGGTTTGTTCGTGTTTGTATTCATATTCACATCATATCCTCAAGGCTTTACCACAGATAATACTACCGGGAATTTGCTCGATGCAAATGGTAATAATTTTATAATGAAAGGTATAAATGTTCCCCTTTCGTGGTATCAAACAAATGTAAACAATAGCATAGCTTCATTAAAAACCAATACGGGTTCCAACTGCTTACGCATAGTTGTAAATGCAGGATATAACGGCACCACCGCAACTCCTGCTAATGTGTGGCAAACAGCAGTTCAGGCTTGTATAGACAACGATATGATACCCATGATAGAGCTTCACGACTGGACAGGGAGCACTAATACAACAACCGATTTTACCAATATGGCAAATTGGTATGTAACCAATGCAGCATATTTTAAACAAGCAAATATTGCAAAACACATTTTAATAAACATTTGCAACGAATGGGGAACTTGGCAAACAGCCAATTCTAATGGAACTGCATGGCGTGATGGATTCAATCAAGCTGTTACTCTTATTCGAAATGCAGGCATTAACACTACACTAATAATAGATGCGGTAGGATACGGTCAAGATATTGATGATGCCAAAAATATAAAAGCATATGCAGCATCTATGATTAATGCCGATCCGCAGAAAAATTTACTATTTTCGGTACATATGTATTGCGAATGGAGAAAAGGTGGTGATGATATTACCGGAACATTACAATGGATGCGTACAAACAAAATTCCATTCATAGTGGGAGAATTTGGCTATCAGCATGCAACCGATGGCTCGTGCGATATTGATGAGCAATTGATAATGGATCAATGTCAAGCAAAAGGAATTGGGTGGTTGGCGTGGTCGCAAAAAGGAAACAGTACCGAAGTTGCATACCTCGACCTCTGCGGCGATTGGGATTGTAGAGCTGCAACACTATCGGCATGGGGAAATACGGTAATTAATGGAACAAATGGAACAAAAACAGCAGTAACGTGTTCGGTATTTACTAATACTGCACCAACAGTTAGTTTATCGGCTCCTACCAACGGTGCTTCGTTTGCAGCCCTCAGTGCTATTACTGTATCGGCTACAGCTTCTGATTCTGACGGCACCATATCAAAAGTAGAATTTTATGCAAACAACGAATTGATAGGTACTGACAATACATCACCATACTCAATCTCATGGTCAGCTGCTGCCGGTTCGTATAGTATTACAGCAAAAGCATATGACAATGCAGGAGCTATTACAACCTCTACAGCTCGAACTATTACCGTAAATCAACCTGCAACAATAACAGCCGGAGGTCCTACAACATTTTGCAGCGGAGGAAGTGTGGTATTACAAGCAAACACAGGCGTAGGATATACCTACCAATGGCGAAAAGACGCAAGCAATATTACCGGAGCAACAGCTTCATCGTATACTGCTACTCAATCGGGAACATACACTGTAATAGTAACCGCAAATAGTTTATCTACAACATCTACAGGCACTTCTGTTACTGTAAACACAACTCCTGCGGCTCCTACAATTACCAACACCACTCCTACTGTTTGTGTAGGAGCTACAATTTCGCTCAGTATTCCTACAACTACAGGAGCAACATATGCATGGTCGGGTCCGAGTAGTTATGCTGCAACTACCGCAACTATAAGCAGAACTAATGCAACTACCGCTATGAGTGGAACATATTCAGCTACGGTTACCGTAAATGGCTGTACAAGTACCGCAAGTACGACTACCGTAACAGTGAATGCAATTCCAACTGCACCTACAGTAACAAGCCCTGTAACATATCAACAAAATGCTACGGCTACACCACTTACCGCTACCGGTACCGGACTAAAATGGTATACTGTGTCAACAGGTGGTACTGGAAACATAACAGCACCAACACCAAGCACCGCAACTATAGGAACTACTACTCACTACGTATCGCAAACAGTATCGGGTTGCGAAAGCCCGCGTGCGTCTATTGCTGTAATTATTGAAAATGCTATCATTACCCAAACTATAAATTTAGAACAAGGTTGGAATATTATATCAATTAATGTACATCCGTCGGATAGTACGTTTGCTACTATTTTTAACGGCAAACAAGTAATAATTAAAAATGCTTCAGGTTTTTGGAAGTCGGGAAACACTACAGAACTTAATTCCATACACAAAATAATTCCCGGAGAAGGATATTTGGTGCACAGCTCTGCTATAGGCACTATACAAATTATTGGTACAGCTATGCAAACCAATAATTACGCATCACTTAATACAGGCTGGAATTTATTGGGATGTCCGTTTCAAACAACAACAGCTATGAGTACTTATTTTAATACAACAAATACAGAAACAATTAAAAACATGGAAGGATATTGGGAACCAAATAATGCATTATCAACTATTTCTAATATTGTTCCCGGTAACGGTTATTACATTAAAAAGAAATAATGAAGAATTTTTCATAATTATATCATAGTAAATCATTAGTAACCGAGAAAAAATAAAAATAACAGATTAGGTCGATAGTCACTAACCTAATCTGTATTTTAGCT
>MWCJ01000022.1 GCA_002069975.1 Bacteroidetes bacterium ADurb.Bin217
TGATTGCGTGTTTATCAATCGAATCTTACTGCCTCTAAGCGGTCTGAACTCAAAAATTACGTCGAGTTGACGTTATTTACATATCATATTTGAATACTTTGAAAGTATCATATAACAAAATTCACTTTTACTTCTTGTTTATTTCACAATAAGTTGTATTTTTACTGAATGACATCTTTACATTATTTTTATAGAACAATTTAATATAGAAATAATTGGTAATTGATGATACGCCCAAGTATTATGACTATGAAACTACAATTTTGTTTTTCTTTTTTGGTGATATTTGTACAATCGCTTTGTGCACAAACAGAATACGCCTTACATCATTATTCTCGTTCTCAGGGAATGACCGATAGCTATATTACGGGAATAACAGAAGATTCGACAGGTAAAATGTGGATTTCTACAGCATTTGGAGTAAATGTATTTGACGGGTCTCATTTCGAACAATATACCGTAGAAGAATCCCAATATCATAATTTAATTAGAAACGATATACAAACTGTATATTCCGATAAATCTAACCGAATATGGATAGCAGGATTTAATGGCACTATACAAACTTATAATGCAAAATTTGACCGATTCGATAATATATCGCTTAATCACGTTACTTTAGACGAATATCCGTCGTTTACAAAATTATACCAACATTCATCGTCCGAATTATATGGAATGAGCAGTAAAGGACTATATCGATATAGTAAGTATTCCGGAAAATTTCATAAAGCTTTTCGCGAATTACATGAACTCCATTCTACCCTAACTATATGTATGCATATAGACAATACCGGAAATATGATATTAGGAACTCAAAAACAAGGCATTATAATAGTTTCATCAGATTCTACTAAAATTACCAAAATCCCTATACTTCCTTATGTAGCAGAACAACCACGAATAAACTGCATGCTGCAAAAAACAGATTCATCATATTATATTGGGACATCGCGTGGACTCATGTATTTGGTGGTACCGCGTAAAGGAACCCCCTCAATTGTTCCTATATTTGAAGAAATCTCAGGAGATTTTATTTCGTCGCTCTGTTACGATGGAAAAGGAAATGTATGGATAGGTACCGGGTACCGAGGAGTATGGATATATACTCCTAAACACACCTTACAACAACTCCCAATATCGGCTGAACAAGCAGCTGAAAATTCAGGTGTAACTACATTATTTAAAGATTCACATAACCGAATGTGGATAGGAACTCCCGGCAATGGTCTTTTTATGTACAATCCTATAGAAACATACATTACACATATATCTAAATCAAAAGGTTTGAGCTGCCCAATTGTAAGTGCAACAATAACCGACGAACAAGGGAATATATGGATAGGAACCGATGGTGGTGGCATTCATATATATTCAAAAGACATGAAACATACTAAACATTTGCATGCAGCAAACGGACTCCCTTCTGATGCGGTATTATGTTTTGCTCAATCGCCTACGCATATGTGGATTTCGACATGGCGAGGAGGAATAGGTAGTATACATAAAAAAACATTTGAAATACGTGTATATAACAAAGATAATTCTTCATTAGTAAGCAATGGCATTAAAAGTATAGCATGGTATGCCCCCGATACATTAGTAATAGGAAATCATGGCGAAGGATTACAATTTTTTAACACTAAAACCAATACATGCATAACAGATTTTTCTATTACCTATAGTTCATATTTTCCCGAAGAGCAAAAATATATAACCCAAGTTGTAGTAGATTCAAAAAAAAATATTTGGGTAGCTACTATTAGAAATCTGTATTGTGTTACCGGCAAAAAAGTAAAAGACGTATTGGAATCCGATATTTTTTCGCACCCTCAAAACCCTTTGTTTGTAAGTTCTATAAGCTTCGACAAAGCGGGTTTTATAATAGCAGCAACCAATAAAGGAGTATTCCGAATAAATATTCAAACATTTGAAGTTCAAACAATTCTTGAAACACATCAATACCTATCGCAAGCAGTAAATTTAACAGTCCATGCCGCATCGCCTCATCAATATTGGATTGCCAATACCAAAGGATTGTTTATGTATAACCCACTAAACAAAACCATACAAAAATGTGTAATTTCTTCCGATGCCAATCGATTATTTTTTGTACCGCGTGCTATATATTCCGATGCTCAAGGAATGCTCTATATTGGCTCACACCAAGGGATGTATAAATGCAATACCCGAACTATGTTTGCCCGAAAAAAACAAATACATATAGAATTTGCACAATTATATATACATCATCAAAAAGTTATTCCGGGGGCTTCAATTCTCGAGCAAGCTCTTAGCCATACAAACCATATAGAAATTCCATATACAACCGGCAATAAAAGCATTAGCTTTAGAACTATTCACTATGAATTTCCTCAATCAATAGAGTGTGCATACAGATTCGAGGGATTAGATACCATGTGGCACGAATTAGGAACATTACGCGAAATAGACTGTAATCATTTAAAACCGGGAACTTACATGCTTACTGTTAAAGCTTGGCAAAACAATGTTGACTCTGCGGTGCAAACATCTATTCGCATTACTATTCTCCCCCCTTGGTGGAAAACATGGTGGTTTATTTTACTAGCTACCGGTGCAGGTATACTTTTGCTTTGGCTGGCTCATACGCTGCGAATGTACAGATTACAACGCGAACGCAACGAATTACAAAAAAAAGTAAACACTCAATTAGATGCAGTACAAAAACAAAAAGATATCATTGAAGAACAACACAATGAATTACAATTTGTAAGCGAAAAACTCGAAGAAAGTAATTCTGTTCTTTTACTGCAAAAACAAGAATTAGAAGAACTTACCAAACAATTACAAGAAGAATCAATAGAAATATCGCAACTAAATGCCTGGTTAAAACAAACCAATATTACAAAAGAACAATTGTTTATAATGATTACCAACGATATTACGCAAGCGTTTGAATCATTAGGCACATTAGCACAAAAATTACAATCGCATATTGCAGCCGATTCACATAAAAGACCTCTTATTTCGGCAATATCTTCGAACATTCAACACCATAAAGAATTACTAAAAAACCTTATACTTTGGGCAAAAAATCAATCGAATAGTATTGATGTTACTATGCAAGAAATTTCTTTGTCGGAATGTATCGATGAATTTATAGCAAGCTGCAAATCAATAGTTTTTGAAAAAAATTGCACTATTAATTATAAAAATAAAGATGCCCAAACCATATATGCCGACAAACAATTACTCCTTATTTCGTTGCGAAACATTGTATATGCTATGCTGCAAGGAATACCATCGGGTAGCTTTATTTTATTAAGCACCGAAACAAAAAAAGACGTTATAAAACTTACATTACATGCAAATATTGAAAGTATAGATAATTCGTTGCGAAATTCTTTATTAATAAATAAAAAAAGCACCGACAATAAAAAAGCATATTCTATTGATTCGCAAAATCTACACATAATTGTTAGTAAACAATGTATAGTAAAAAACAATGGAACATTAAGTGTTACACATTCAAAAAATTCCGGATTAGAGTATAGTATAACACTCCCTACACATGCGCCGATAACAGAAAATATAGTTCATACAGAAACACATACTACAAAACACATACATGTAGTAATTGTAGACGATAATCCTGCAATAGTAAAACTGTGCGAAGGATATCTTTCGCAGAAGTATCGTGTCACAACCTACACCGATTCTAAAGAATTACTTGATTCTATTGATTCTATAGCGGCAGACGTAGTAATTTCGGACATAATGATGCCCGAAGTTGATGGCTATAATGTATGTAAAATTATTAAAGAAAAATATAGAATACCGGTAATTCTAATTTCATCGAGCAGAGAAGATACCATAAAACAATATGCATACCAGTGTGGTGCCGATGCCTATATTGACAAACCTATTCATAAAGATGTATTATTGGCTGTGATTCAAAATATTGAAAATCATTGGCAACCCGACAATGTTACACAACTAACACCAGAATTTGAACCCGATAACGATGCTGTTTTTCTTAAAAAATTCGAAACACTATTATCGCAAAATATTGCTAACAGCGAGATTTCCATAGAAGATATAGCATTGCAAATGAATGTAAGTAGAACTCAATTGTTTCGCAAAATTAAGCAGATACATGCCATGTCGCCTAAAGAATATCTTATAAAAATGCGAATGCACACTGCAGGAGAATTATTGCAATCGGGGGAACATAAAATAATAGACGTGGCTTATGCAGTGGGCTTTTCAGACCCTTCGTACTTTACCAAATGTTTTATTAAATTTTACGGCATTTCGCCAAGTGAATATAAAGGATAATAAAGCTAATGCTTGCAATTAATTAATGCAAATACCCCAAAGCATAACGAATCGTAAGGATTACCAATGTTCGAACTTATGCTACTTGAAACTACATGAGCATAAAAAAATCTAAAATAGTGATGCGTATCTACGCAAAAAACAAAAAAATAATCGAAATTTGCAGCCCTCAAATAATTGAGATATTATTATAAATTTGTATGCGAGAATTACGAAATATTGCTATTATAGCCCATGTAGACCATGGAAAAACTACCTTAGTAGATAGAATTTTACACCAAGTTAAAACATTTCGAGAAAATGAAGAAGTTGGTGAATTAATATTAGACAACAACGATTTAGAACGCGAACGCGGTATTACTATATTATCAAAAAATGTATCGGTTACCTATAAAGGTGTTAAAATTAATATTATAGATACTCCCGGTCACTCTGATTTTGGAGGCGAAGTAGAACGAGTTCTAAATATGGCCGATGGCGTGCTACTTTTGGTTGATGCGTTTGAAGGTCCTATGCCGCAAACACGGTTTGTATTAGAAAAAGCTATTGAATTACACTTAAAACCTATAGTTGTTGTAAACAAAGTAGACAAACCCAATTGCGACCCCGAAGGAGCAAACGAAGCTGTATTCGATTTGATGTGCAACCTCAATGCGAGCGAAGATCAATTAGATTTTAAAACCATATATGGTTCATCGAAACAAGGATGGATGGGACCTGATTGGAAAACACCAACCGAAGATTTTAGCTATTTGCTCGACGTTATTGTAGAAACTATTCCTGCTCCAAAACCTAATCCGGGTACTTTACAAATGCGAATTACATCACTCGATTATTCATCGTATGTGGGACGTATAGCTGTTGGTCGAATTTCTCGCGGAAGCCTTGTAGCAGGTCAGAATATTTCGCTCGTAAAACGCGATGGCACTATTCTACGATCTAAAATTAAAGAATTATATGTATTTGAAGGACTAGGAAAAGAAAAAGTAAAAACTGAAATTTCTTCGGGCGAAATATGTGCTGTTATGGGATTAGAAGGATTTGATATTGGCGATACGATTGCTGACTTCGAAAATCCCGAACCTTTAGCATCAATTTCTATAGATGAACCTACAATGTCTATGATTTTCACCAATAATACATCGCCATTTTTTGGTAAAGAAGGTAAATTTGTTACCTCTCGTCATATTCGCGAACGATTGTACAAAGAATTAGAACGAAATTTGGCATTACGAATAGAAGAAACAGAATCGCCTGATGTTTTATTGGTGTATGGTAGAGGTATATTACACTTGTCGGTACTTATAGAAACTATGCGTCGCGAAGGCTACGAATTGCAAGTAGGACAACCAAAAGTAATTGTAAAAGAAATAGACGGTGTAAAACACGAACCTATTGAACATGCAACAGTACATGTACCCGAACCATTTGCAGGAAAAGTAATAGAACTTATGACACAACGCAGAGGGGAATTACAAAATATGTCGACAAAAAACGATAGGGTTCATTTGGAATTTAATATTCCTTCGCGTGGATTAATAGGGCTTACAAATGCTATATTAACCGCAACCGAAGGCGAAGCTGTATTATCGCATAGATTTACCGGGTTTGAACCATGGAAAGGCGATATGCCGAGTAAAATTAACGGTGCATTAATAGCAATGGAAACAGGACCTACGTTTGCATATGCAATTGACAAACTGCAAGATAGAGGTAGATTTTTTATTTTCCCCGGCGAAGAAGTATATGCAGGACAAGTAATAGGCGAACATATTCGCGATAACGATTTAATTATAAATGTTGGTAAAAGTAAAAAACTAACCAATATGCGAGCTTCGGGAGCTGATGATAAAACAAGTATTACTCCTCCTATTCGGATGTCACTCGAAGAACATATGGAATATATTCGCAAAGATGAATATTTAGAAATAACTCCTAAATCATTTCGTATTCGTAAAATTATTCTTAGTGAACACGATAGAAAACGTGAAAACAATAAATTAGGTTAATCAATGTGTGATATACATTGTTTTTACGCAATTGAAATTGTACATTTGTAATACTTTAATTTCGCATTATGGAAAAGGCTGCATACGAACAAGAGCTGGTAAAACTGGCACAAGAAGGCAAATTACAAGAATTACTTGTTCTGGCAAAAAAATTAGTTGAAGATTACCCTTCGTGGCATATAGCATGGCATTATTTGGCTGTGGCTTACGGTTTACAAAACGACCACGAGCGTGCTATTTCATATTTTATTAAAGTTTTAGAACTAAAACCACATTCGGTAAAAGCTTTGTATGGATTGAGTGTATCGTTTCATGCCCTTAAAATGTACGAAGAAGCAGTATCATGCTTGCTTAAACATAAAGAATTGCACGGAAGCGAATTTAAAATTTTATTTGGGTTAGGCGTAAATTATACCGAATTAAATATGTTAGCCGAAGCCATTGATTCATTTACCGAAGCTTTAACTATTGACCCAACAAACGAAGAAGTATTGTTTTGTTTAGCAGATTGTTACCGCATGCAAGAAAAATACGAAAAAGCTATTGAATTATATGAACAATCGTTACGCTGCAATCCTACCAATATTTTAGTACTTCACAACACAGCTGTTTCATATAAATATATGAATAACAACGAAAAGGCTATAGAATTTTATTTAAAAGTGCTTGCTATTGAACCTACCTTTTTTCGTTCCCTCAGAAATTTAGCAGAAATATATATTGAGATTCAGCACGTAGATTTGGCAAAACCACTTATACAAAAAGCTTTAGAAATACAAGCAAATTCTGTTGAAATTAAAGAATTGGCTCAAAAGGTTCAGATGTAAAGGCTCTATACTATTTCTTGTATTTTTGTATTTTTCCTTACAAACATTAGGATAACACATCCTCCAATAAGTATATACAACGCCCATTCATATACATAGTAAGCGACTATAGCTTTGCGTGGAGCATATATAAACTGTACTTGTGAAACTCCTTTTGGAACACTCACTGCCATGCAACAACAATTCGCTGAAACTATGTCGGTTTCTACACCATTAACATATGCTTTCCACCCCGGATAATTGTATTGCATACAAACAACATACGAAGCTTGTGGAACTATAATAGTACAGATTATTTCATTCGATTTCGACGTTTCTAATGTAATTGCCGAATTGGACTGTTCAAATTTTTGTACTGTTTCTTTACTCGCCGGAATGAGTGCTATAGTTCCACTATAATCATACATAGTATCTTGTGTTTTATATACCCTTTGTGGAATATACATGAGCGGATATTTTTTTACCGAATCGAAAATATTTGATTGCTCAAATGTCTCTATTTCGCGATATACAAAACTTGTGTAACCATCATATGTTCGTTTTTTATGAAACAACTGATTGTTACGCCACAATGGCGATGGCAATGCTAATTGTTTTGAATATTGACTGTATGCAGGTTCTGCAATATTAGTAACACCAGTATGTGTAGGCAATGTATCTAAAAATGTTTGTACTGCATGCAAATCTCTATGATTATGAATGGTAACCGGCGAAATAAGTAATACTGAAATTACCATTTCTATTCCCACGAACATATACATACTGCTCAATACTATGTGTGTAGAATTTAAGCGAGAATATAGTTGCATTATTCGCATATATACAAGCACCACAATTGATGTAACAACAAGTACCAACCCATGAATTCCAATACTATGTTTTTTGTATAATGACTCTACCATAGTATGCCAAGGTGTTAATTCTATATGATTGTTATAATATGGAATAACGAAATATAATGCTATGACACTACTACAAATAGCAATTCCTATTAGTAGCAAATACATATGTTTGAGTGTAATTTTTTTATATATCTGCTGCAAGGTAAACGCCCCCAAGCAAATTAAACAAAACATAAAAAATAAGCGGAACAATGCCGGAAACCGAAATGTATCGAACAGAGGAATATAATGGTACAAAAATTCACGAACCGGCAATACCGTTCCCATAGAAATGCTCACAAATAGGAGTGCAAGGATCCAAAGTACCAATATGCCGGTATGCTTATACAAACGAACACTTGCAAATACTAATAGCAATGGCAGCACACCTATGTACATATTCATCATAGACGGGTCTATGTGCCAAAAATTATTGGTTGTATACGCAGTAAGTAATGGAAATAGAAATGTAATGAAATGTTGAGGCAACAAAGAATCCCAAAGGGCTTGCGAAAGAGTAACCCCCTCGCCCCGAGTAATATGCTGCACCATATCGCTGTATGACACAAGTAAAGGCAGAAGCATTACTATGCATACTACACCTATTCCTATTTGTAGTAGCAGTGTATTTTGAATTATTGCATACTGTTTTTGTTTATATTGTTGTATATAATACATTGCACAATATATAATCATAGCATAGAGCATTATTATAGTGAATGCCGGGTACCCTCCAAGCACAAAACATATCCATACAAGCGTAAATAAAGCTGCATGGTGCAATCGAGGTTCGTGTAAAAGATTATAATAAGTGAGAATTACCAGTGGCAAAAATGCCCCACTTACTACCCACCACATATGCTGTGCATTGCCCGAAAAAAATCCCGACAGCATATATGCTATACCAAATATACATGCAATATTTGGGTGTATGCGAAATCGCTTAAGCAATACATACATTCCTATACCTGCCAAAAGTATGTGTAGCATAAATTCTATATTAAGTGCATATAAGGAATAGCTTGTCAATTTTGAAGAAATAAATCGTACGGGATAGTACATCAATATTTTGCTGTGCATTGCACTTCCAAAATACGAAAATTGATCCCACAATGGTATTTCACCGGATTGTTCTATGTGCGATTGCAATACCTGATTGGGAAAATTTGCATCTAAAATGTCATTTTTGAGAGTAAACCTACACGAAGCTATGTTCCAATAAGCTGCAATAGCAAGTATTACAATTACAGCTATATGCCTTATTGTTGTATTATTATTGATGCGAGCGAACATAAATAGCATTTTTCATATCCCAATACTGCGAATGATGTAATTGTTTGTACCGAAACGAAGTAAGTACACTATCAAATTGTTCCATTGGTCCTCTACAAGTAATTACGTGTATAGTATCAAATTGTGAAATAAAAGTACTATCGAAAGTTTGCGGATTATCTAAAAAATGCACATGTTCGGCACTAAGTAATTCAAGTGTTCGTGTATGATTTTTAAAATAATCAATATTATAATAATACGCAAATGCTCTATATGTATACCATGGACTTACAAATACAGCGGTAGACTCCGATTTTTGAGTAAGCGGCGGCACAACTTTATTCCATTGTTCCGGACGCGGTTGATAAACCGAAAATGAATACAAATATGATATTCCAACTACACCTGCAACAGTATACTGAATATACTTACCTACTTTTAAAACACTGAATGCATAACCTACGAGTATACATAATCCCAAATTGGTAAATAAGAGTGTTCGAATAAGAAACTGCGGCGAAAATTGTGAAACAATATAATTGAGCACTATTGGCACAACAAACCATATAGCTAAACTCAAAAATTGTTTGATATTCCATGAAGAATTAAGCATATGCGGTTTTTGTATGGCAACATACAATACTCCCAAACACAACAATGCAAACACTACCACAGCAGCTTTAGAATTAGACAGCACTATAAGAATATTTACAAAATCGCCCCAATTTGGTGATTTAATCCAACCTGCATTACTTGGTGCATTTTGAAATACAGTAAGAATCCAAGGAAAAAATAAGATACACGAAATTATTTGACTTATACAATAGTGCCAAAATGCTTTGGTATGAGTTCGAAAATGTAGTAATGCTATAATTCCCTGAGCAATATGAACATATATACTTGTATAATGAAACAGTAATAATGCAACATTTATAAGTGCCAACAATATCAAAAATCGTTTGTTTGGCGACCGTAATAAAGAAAAAAACACATACATAGAAAGCATGATAAAAAAGCCAAGAACTGCATATGTACGTATTTCATGCGAATAATACAATTGCACATTTGAACCAAGATACAGTATCGAGGCAAATATCGCGGTAGGTATATTACAGAATTTTTTTGCAAACAAGGCTATCATTAAACCGGTTGCCACACTTGCAAGCACCGAAAATAATTTTGCAGCCATAGCTGAAACGCCAAAAAGAGTAACCCAAATATGCAGCAGAAATAAATATAAAGGTGGATTCGAATCTTGTAAACTTTGAGCATATATTTCTTGAAACGACTGTTGAGCTATACTCAAACTATATGGTTCGTCGGTGTATAATGTTTCTTGACTTATAAATGCAAGTTTTAGTACTATGTGTAATACAAGTACAAGTAAAATAAACCAATTAAAATGTTTAGCAATGTTATTCATAGTATTTATGCAATATTTGTATCTTCAACCACATACAAAGGACGTTTGCGAACAGCATTCATAATTCGCCACAAGTATTCTCCTATAATTCCTAAACAAATAAGTTGTACGCCACCCAAAAACAATATAGTAAGCATAAGTGATGGCCAACCTTGTACAGAAGTATGCAAAATATATTTCGAAATTAATACATAAATTACCATTAAAAATGCAATACCAGAAACTATAAACCCAAATATTGAAGCTAATTTTAAAGGATAACTCGAAAATGAAGTTATGCCATCAATTGCAAATTTTGTCATTTTTTTAAGTGAATATCCTGTTTTACCAAACTTACGTTCGTCGCGTTCAAAATATACAAATGTGGTTGAAAACCCTGTCCATGCTACTTGACCACGAATATATTTATCTGGCTCATCCATCGACCTAATTGCATCTGCTACTTTTTTATCAATAATTCTATAATCGCCGGTATCTACAGGTATATCAACATGTGTAATCCGTTTCAAAATTCGATAGTACAATTTAGCAGTAATTTTTTTAAAAAAAGTTTCTCCCTTTCGCGATACTCGTTTTGCTCCTACTATTTTATAACCTTCATTATATTTTGCATATAATTCCGGAATTAATTCCGGTGGATCTTGCAAATCCCCATCAATAATAACTATAGCATTGCCTTTTGCATAATGCAAACCTGCTGTAACCGCTATTTGATGCCCAAAATTTCTGCTAAAATTAATATACAATACATGTGAATCTGTGGTAGCAATTTTTTTTAATTCCTGAATTGACGAATCTTTACTGCCATCGTTAACAAATAATATTTCGTATGATTTAGTAATACCTGAAACAGATTGAGTTACTCTATTATATAATTCTGATATAATAGGAGCTTCGTTATAAATCGGAACAATAATGCTTAATTCTGGATTCATGAATTTAAAATTTAAGGGGTTGAAACAACTTTAGGGGAATGTATGGTATATACCTTTGCCATATATCGTTTTGCTATTATTGTATATTCATAGTTTTGTTCAATATATTCTATCATTGCCGGTTGCGAAGCTATAACATGAGAGCCAGGAGCTAACGATTCTGCATTTTTTTTAATTGTAATACTACCGCCACTACGTTGATACAATGTTGTATAAAATAAAATATGAGCATTATATCCTTTATATGCAATAATATAAGGAGTATCAAATTGCTTTTGCTCAATTTTTTCGCGCAAATAATACGATATGCTATAAATATCTTGCGAATGTATATATACCTTAGAATCATGGTGCAAGCGTTGTATGATTGAACCATAGGAATAACCAAATATTGAAATAAATATGCTTGCACAAATTATAATTCGTATGCGTTGGCTAATCCACTGTTCTGTTACTTCATAAAGCCTCTGAATACCAAAGGCAATAATTATTGAAAATAGTGGATACAATAATGCATCGTACCACAAATTTTTTGAACCATTGCCTATGACAAATAAAAATATACCTGCAGTAGTAATCAAAAGAATTAAAAAATCTCTTTGTTCTTTTGTTGCTTTGTACAACGAAATAGGTATTGCTATACATAACACATATATCCACGGTACAAATCGAGAATTAAAAAAATTTTTGATATAATATTCAATACCGGATTGTGTATTAGCATATCGTGGAAAAAGTTCTTCATTCCACACTGTTTCAACATAACCGGGATTTATAGAATTGCGATACCAATAATAGAATGCTACACATACTATATACACCGCACATGCTATATAAAATCTATAATCTTTAATAATTGGCAATATTTTTCGCATATACACAACAAACAACACAATACCGGGTATATACATGAATGAAACTATAGATTTGGTGTATGTAGCACACAATAAAAAAATGAACCCGAAAATTAAATTTCTAACTTTTTGATTGTGTACTATATAAAGATAAAAATGTAATAATGAGCTACATGCAAAAAACACTAGTAAGGCATCGTGATCGCCTGTTCGAGCTATATGTCTATCTATATAGCCTTGCGTGCTAATAAGCACCAAAGCAGCCATATATCCCACATATGGTAACGAAAATTTTTTTTTCAAGGTAATTATAATAGTTACTGCTAACGATAGTGTTGCAAGTATCGATGGAAATCGAATAGCAAATTCATTTATACCAAATACTTTAAAACTTAGCAATTGCAACCAAATTAACAGTGGCGGTTTTACTTCCCACATATCGGGAGCACCATTAAAATGACGCACAAAATATTCTTTATTTGCAAGCATTTCCAAAGCATTTACCGCATTTCGCGATTCGTCCCATAATACAATTACCGGAGTATCAATATATAAAAATAACGGCACACACAGTATTGCAAATACTATTACAAATTCCCAATATTTTCTTGAATGTAAGTACTGTGTCAGCATTTTGTTTATTTGCGTAATTCTATGAAAATATCATCAACATAAGCTTCGGAATTACTTTTGTTTTTTATAAAAAATGATATGGTATCTATGTCATGTAAATATCGTTTTGTATAGGTCAATTCTATTTTATTCCACTCATTTTTTGGAGAATTGGCAGGAGTGGTAACTTCAGAATAATAACGAGTTTGTTTATGCGTGCAAGCCATAATAAGCTGATCACACTCCCCATACACATATGCTTGCACCCTAACTGTATGATAATCATTCGGAATTTTTGCACATATATAATTCCCCGTTTTTGACGTAATTACTCGAGAATTTTTTCCTGTTCGAGAAATACGAGTTGTAGTATTTCCGGGTACAAAATCTTCTTCAAACGAATTTGATATATATGATATGTATGGAGCACTTAATCTATCTATAGTTTTATACACATAATCTCTTTGAAATGTGGTATCGGAGTGACTAATTTTAAATAACGTTAGATTTTTAGGAAATACCGCTATAGGATTATTAAAAAAACGCGAAAATTTTGGATTATCAATTATTGCAGTATCATTAATAAGAGCATATTTACAATCTTGTAATGCTATTGGCATTTTGTATGCATTTGCTTGCGATATAGTCCAGCCTTTTTGGTTTATTAAATATAAGGAATTATTTGGTGTCCAATCATTATAGGACACAAATTTATCGTTAGGACTAATACCTAATGCTCGCAATTTAGGTTCTAAATTGTAATATGGCGAAAAGTCATTGTCCCAACTGTAATATACTCCTCCGTATCTCGATTCTTGATGTTTACGAGCATGAATTGACGAATATACACCCAGAGAAAGCAGTAAAACTAAAACAATGTGCCAGGTAAAACGAAATCTGATTTTTTGGACAGTCGTAACAAACATAAGCATATGAAAAAACACTGCAGGAAGCAATGTAATTATGTAATAATCATGATCTTTGAATTGTGGAAGCATGAGTATAAAAAAGGCAATGGCTCCTAAATACAGTAAAAGGGTAATAGTAAACAATAACCGAGAAACTTGTTTGTACAAAATAGCACTTATTACACTTATGCCCAGTAAAAACCAATACATTGTGTAACTATAATAAAATGGTATCCACTGCCACGAAATTGATTTCCACACTTCGCGAAATGTATCAATAGATTTTGGTGAATGTAAACGCAAACTAAATTGTCTGTTACCGCTCGATTCTGTTAAATACCTAGCATATTTATACCAAATAAGAGTAACAACTATTACTGTAATTCCACATACTATCCATGCAAGCATTTGTTTTCTCGTTAGTTGCAATGATATAAACCGAATACTATGTAACACAATAAGAGCAAATACAACAACAACACTAATAAGCGATACTAGTTTGGTAAGACTTGCCAATGACAAAAATAGTGTCCATAAAAATAGAGCCGATAATTTTTTGGTATGTATATATGAAAACGCATAAAACCACGAAATCATTACAAATCCTAAACTTGCAGTATCGGGATTATAATTGGGGGAATAATATACCAAAATAGGCGATAAAAACCAGACTACAGCAATACTCATAGCTATCCATGCATGGCGGGTAAACAAACGTGCGGTTCGTATAGCATATACAATTCCCAATGTAATGGTTATGAGCATAAGAAACCGAAACCAAAAATCGTGAAATCCAAACACTTTGTAACAAATAGCTGCACCATAATTAATAATAGGAAATTCTAATCCGGTAATACCCGAAGTGTTCCTACAGCCATGTACTTGAGGTTTAAAAAAATTCATACCTTCTTGTGCATAATTTAAGGCTACCGACGCACGCGATGCTTGTGCACTCTGATGAATAGATATAGGGGGATATTGTAATGCTTGATGAAATCCTAAAAACCAATATAATACAATAAGTAAACAACAGGTAGTTATCCAAAAAAATAAAGAAGATTTAAGAAATTTCATTTTAATAGTATGGATTATCTATTTTTTCTTGATTATATACCCCGGTCTGCCTTTTACTTCTTCGTGAATTTTCCATATATATTCGGCTACAATACCAAGCGAAAGTAATATTAGTCCACTAAAAAATGCTACAAAAGCCAATATAGATGTCCAACCGGGCATAGACACACCACCTATTGATGTTTGTCCGGTAAGTTTAATATACGTTAAGAGTATTATTAATCCTATGGAGCATATAAATGCTAGTAATCCTAAGCGAGATATAAATTTAATAGGAAATGTTGATGATGCCAAAATAGTATCCATTGCCAATTTCATTTTCTTTTTGAAAGTCCATCGCGATTTGTTTTTTACCGTAGGACGTTCAAAAGGAATAAACACCGGATCAAATCCTAATCGTAAAACCTCAACAGTTGTAGATGTATTGCGAGGAGAAATTTGATTGTTCAAAATATCTATAACCTCTCTGTCTATTAAAAACCCGTCGGCACCGCCTTTAGGAAAAGTAACATCGGTTATAGAATTCATCATTTTATAATACAAATTCGAAAATGAATCTTTTATTTTTCCGTCGTTTCTACTTATTCTATAGGGCATTACAATTTTATGTCCTTTTTGCCAGGTGCGATACATTTTAATTATAATTTCTAAAGGCATTTGCTCATCATCGGGAATAGATGTGGCACAATCGCCTTTACAAACTGTAAATGCGGCAAATTTAGAATAATGACTGGTGTAGTTTTTACTCAATTGATAAGAACGAACCCGCGAATCTTGTTTTTCTAATTCTAAAGCAACTTGGTAAGAATTATCTTTAGAACCATCGTCCATTATTATGAACTCAAACGGAATTTGCTCTTGTTCTAAAGCTTTGCTTACACGATTAAAAACATTTACAATTCGTTTTTCGCTATAATATGAAAGTAAGATTATTGAGTACATGTCTGTTTTTTATAATGAATTCCACATTTTACCATGCAAAGGTAAACTAAATACTTTACGTGCCAAATCGTCGGCTATTGGAAAGATTTGCCCTGCAAATTGGGTTTTATAGGCATTAGATTTATATGGTGGTATCGGATAATGAATTAAACATTTATACCCCATATTTTCAAGAGCAAGTATATCGGCTTCGCGTTGTTCCGATTGCACCACAAACTGGTGATATACGTGATAGTACCCTTGAGGTTCCACCGGAAAAATCCATGCTTTATCTGAAAATTCACGCCAAAAGACTTCAGCAGTTTGGCGTCGCATGGTATTCCAATTATGCAAATGTTTTAGTTTAATGCGAAGCAAAGCGGCTTGTATTTCATCCAATCGCGAATTGTACCCTATCATTTCGTTCTGATATCTGACTTCGGAACCATAATTTCGCAACATTTGAATTTTTTTTGCTATTGCAGCATCATTGGTAGTTACAGCACCGGCATCGCCATATGCACCTAAATTTTTGGTAGGATAAAAACTAAATGCATTTACATGTCCCCAATTACCGGCTTGCTTACCGGCATACGAAGCTCCATGAGCCTGAGCACAATCTTCTACTACATATAGATTGTGTTTTTGGGCTAATCCCATAATTGCCGGCATATCGCACAACAAACCATACAAATGTACCGGGAGTATAGCTTTCGTTTTTTTCGTAATCCTCTCCTCAATTCGTATAGGATCTATATTGTGTGTAAGCGGGTGGGGTTCTACAAATACAGGCGTTGCCCCTACATGCGACACTGCCAAAACCGATGCTATATAAGTATTTGAAGGAACTAACACTTCGTCGCCGGCACCTATTTCTAAAGCTTTGAGAGCAAGTATTAATGCATCTAATCCGTTTGCCACACCCACGCAGTGCTGTACACCAACAGACAATGCAAATTCTTGTTCAAATGCTTTTACTTCTTCTCCCAAAACATACCAACCTTTTGCAAAAAACTCTTGCATTTTTACTTGAACTTCTGTTTCTATAGCAGCATATTCTGCTTTAAAATCATTGGGCAGTATCATATATGTATAATTATCGAACTATTCCGCTTGCGGGATGTAATTCGGGTTTAAAAATTTCTAATTTCAATTCGGTTCCATCAAATACAGCATAACTCGTATTGGTAATCCAATTACCCAAATTAACATATGTTGATGTTTCGTTTATAGGTTTGTACACAGCTACATGTCTGTGTCCAAACACAAAATAATCTATATGTTGTGTTTGCAAAACATCGCGAGCATGGAGCAAAAGCCATTCTTTTTCATCGCCCAAGTAGTTTGCCGACTGATATACTTTAGCTTTTCGATTATGAGCCGACCATCGATGAGCAAATGCAAATGCTCCATTGGGATGAAGTCGAGAAAAAAACCATTGCAGTACTTTATTGGTAAATACAGCATGCAAAAAATTCATGCCCTTATCATATGGACCTAATGCATGTCCGTGGTGAATATAAAACGTTTTAGAATTATAGGTTTTTACTACCGGTTGTTCTAATATCTTAACTCCTATTTCGTCTGCCAAATAACTTCCTAACCATTGGTCGTGATTGCCTTTAAACATATACACGGGTATGCCGGCATCCGTAAATTCGGCAATTTTTGCTAAAAATCTCACATATCCTTTGGGCACTACCCAAGTATATTCATACCAAAAGTCGAAAATATCACCCAACAAATATAATTCGCTACACTGAGGTTGAATATATGTAAGCCATTGTACAAGTAATTGTTCCCGTTCTCTGCTTTTAGTTGCATGAGGGTAGCCTAAATGAAAATCCGATGCAAAAAATATCTGTTTCAAATATACTGAATGCTAAGTGTAATCAAACTCATTTTCATGCACAAAGATACAGAAAGTTTGTATATATGAATGTAGTGTTGGTATATTTTACTTGATTTTGTATGTTTGAATATAGTATTTTCGTCAACAATAAATCTAATAATAATTTAAAAATTAGTAATATGAATGTAAAAAGTGTAATTGTAGGTGCCCTACTTGTAATTGTGGGCGTAGTTCTTGGGTATGTAATTAGTTCTCAATCGTGTTGCCCACTCAAAAAAGGTGGAATGCCTTGTCCTCCGCCAATGGGACAATTTGATGGACCGCATGATCATAATTTCGACAAACATAAAGGTGGAATGCAATTATTCTCGCCTGAATTTTTAGACGAAATTAAAGCTACTGATGAGCAGAAAAAACAGATTACTGAAATTCTTGACAAAAAACGAGAAGAAATGAAGGCACATCGGGAGCAAATGAAAGCAGAACGCGATAAAGTACATGCTCAAATTATGCAAGTATTAAACGATGAGCAAAAGGCTGTAGTAGAACAACGTATGAAAGACCGCTCATGTAAAAAAGATTCGACTCGTAATTGTAAAAAAGTTCAATAATTACGTTACATACTCTATTAAAAATGGATTTACAATAATGTAAATCCATTTTTTTTGTATAAATATATTTCACGTCAAAGTTTTTTGTATTTTTATAGTTCAGTAATATTCCATTACTTTGTAATGAAAATTAATTATACAAGTCAAAAAAAATAAAAAGATTATGGCAGTAGAAATTACCGAAGCAAACTACGACGAAGTAGTTGCACAATCAGACAAATTAGTTATGATAGATTTTTGGGCAGAATGGTGTGGTCCATGTAGAATGGTGGCTCCTATAGTAGCAGAACTTGCAACAGAATACGAAGGAAAAGCTGTTATTGGAAAATGCGATGTTGACGAAAATTCAGAAATTTCTGTAAAATTTTCTATTCGAAATATCCCAACTTTATTGTTTGTTAAAAATGGTGAAGTGGTTGATAAATTAGTTGGAGCAGTACCAAAGTCAAAAATTATTGAAAAACTTGAAGCATATTTATAATATACTTTCTGTGTATCTCACGCATGAATAATTCACATATGATTTCTCTTGCCGATATACAGCATCATCACGAATTCGATAATTTTGAATTCATAGCTCGTCAAATTGTTGAAGGATTTATTACCGGCTTACACCGAAGTCCGTTTCACGGATTTTCGGTGGAATTTGCCGAACATCGTTTATATAATTCGGGAGAGTCAACTAAACATATCGACTGGAAACTCTTTGCCCGCACCGAAAAATTATTTGTAAAACGATTCGAAGAAGAAACTAATGTTCGTTGTCAATTGGTTATTGACACATCATCGTCAATGCTATTCCCATTTAACGAACATGTAACACAAAACAAATTAGGTTTTTCGTTATACTCAGCCGCGGCTCTCATATACTTGCTACGGCGACAACGTGATGCCGTTGGGTTAAGTTTGTTTAATAACAAAGTGGATGTTCATACGCAAGCTAAAGTTTCGGGTACACATGCACAAATGCTTTATACACACTTGTATAACACCATACATGCGGCTCATTCTGTACAATCGTTTAATAAAACTACATCGCTGGCAAGAGCTCTTCATCAAATTGCCGAAACTGTTCATACACGTTCACTTATTATATTATTTAGCGATTTTTTCGAAAATTCACAATACGAAGAAATTTTTGCAGCTTTGCAACATTGTAAATACAACAAACACGAAGTTATTATATTTCATGTTACCGAATCGCTCCACGAAGAACAATTTGGATTTGATAATAGACCACTTAAAATTACCGATATGGAAACGGGTGAAATTATTAAAATACAACCCGATACTGTTCGTTCAACATATACAAGCAACGTTAAAGCACTCTTACAATCAATTCAACACATGTGTATTCAGTATAAAATTGATTACTGCAAAGCCAATATCAATGATGGATTTCATCAAGTTTTACTCAATTATTTAGTTAAGCGTAATAAACTCATGTAGCATAACCATACCCTATGTACAATATAAATTCAATACGAAACGATTTTCCTATTTTACATCAAAAAATCCATAATCACGATTTGGTGTACTTTGATAATGCTGCAACAACTCAAAAACCTCAACAAGTTATAGATGCTATAGTACATTCATACACCAAAACCAATAGCAATATTCATAGAGGAATACATACATTAAGTCAGCTTTCTACCAACATGTACGAAAAAGCACGAAAACAAGTGCAACAGTTTATACATGCCCCTAAATCTGAAGAAATTATTTTCACCAAAGGAGTTACCGAATCTATAAATCTAATAGCCCATTCATTTGGCGAAGCCTTTATTAAAGCCGGCGACGAAATTATAATAAGTGCTATGGAACACCATTCTAATATGGTTCCCTGGCATATGCTATGCGAACGCAAACAAGCTACTTTACGCTTTATACCATTTAATTCCGATGGAGTTCTCGATATTGAAGCATTTAAAAATAGTATTTCCGAAAAAACTAAATTAGTCTCTATTGTTCATATTTCTAATAGTTTAGGTACAGTTAATCCCATTTCAGAGATTATAGAAATAGCTCATTCTCATGGCATACCGGTATGTATAGATGGTGCTCAATCTATTCAACACACCCCCATAGACGTGCAAGCATTGGATTGTGATTTTTTTGTTTTTTCCGGACATAAAATGTATGCACCCACCGGTATAGGAGTACTTTGGGGAAAAGAATCGTGGTTAGAAAAAATGCCTCCGTATCAAGGTGGTGGCGATATGATAGAAACTGTAACTTTAGAAAAAATTACATATAACACTCTCCCTTTTAAATTCGAAGCAGGCACAAGTAATTACGTTGGGGCACATGCTTTAGGAGTTGCAATAGATTATATACAACATATAGGCATACAACACATAGAAACACACGAGCATTCACTAATGGAATATGCTACATCAAAACTTCAAAACATCGAAGGTCTTAGCATTATTGGTAATGCTCCAAAAAAAGCAGGTGCTATATCATTTAAGGTTCAAGGAGCACACCCTGCTGATATAGGACAAATATTAGATAAAAAAGGAATTGCTATACGTACCGGAACTCATTGTACTGAACCCGTAATGCAATTTTTCAACATTCCCGGAACCGCTCGTATGTCATTTGGCATGTACAATACCATTAGCGAAATAGATTATTGTTGCGACGTGCTTAACAAAGTTACCCGCATGTTTTTGTAACCCCTTATCCAAATATAATTATATGAATAATTCGGTATTTCAATTAGAATTTAAAGTTCGCGATTACGAACTCGACTTACAAGGTATTGTAAACAATTCTGTGTATCAAAATTATTTAGAGCATGCACGTCATGAATATTTGCTTACCAAACATATTGACTTTGCAGCTCTTCATGAACAACAAATAGATTTAGTAGTATCGCGTATAGAAATTGATTATAAAGCACCGCTCAAAAGTCAAGATTCTTTTGTTGTAAAACTATCTGCCGGCAAAGAAGGCAATGTCCGTATCATATTTCATCAATGGATAGAACGCATTCCCGATGGCAAACTAATGATAGATGCTAAAATTACGGGCGTTTGTTTAAAAAACGGCAGACCTGTAAGACCCGAAGAAGCTACAGGAATAGAATGGTAAGATATTGTTATTACGTATTCCATACCAAACGAGCTGCTCCGGTATAGGCTATTTTTTTATGATCGAGCAAATAATTAATTACCGAAATCACATCGGTTTCGTTTTGTGATGTTTGCGATAAAATTTCTTGTATAGAAGCCGACTGCGAACCAATAATTCGTTTTAAATCATCAACTATATAATCGAAGGTAAGTGTATTAACACCTATTTCATTACGTTTTCGGCACACATCGCAGTTGCCGCAGCGCATTTTATTGGTTTCGCCAAAGTATTCCAACAACTGCAAACTTCTACACTTAGTTTCTGTAGTTACATACCGTATCATAGCTTGCAATCGGTCTTCGTTGCGTTGCTTACGCAATTCTATATCTTTATACGAAAACAAAAGTGATTCTGTGGGTAAACGTTCTTCGGTATATACTATAAGTGGATTTTGTTTGGCTTTGTAGTAACTTATAATACCTAATTTAGCCAGAGCTATTAAGTATTTTACTACCAATTCTGTTTCAGATTGAACTTTCTTTGCCAATTGTTCTTCGGAAACTATACAATACTCAGTAAAAATTCCGGGATAGGTACGAAGTAACAGTTTTATAAACGCATCAAACTGTCTATTTTCAACCTGAAATTTATATAAATGATCTCTTTCAAGTTTAAATTTTACTCTCGATTTCGTTTCGGCAGCTTCAGAAAGAACAATATAGCCCTCATCTTCTAAAATTTTAATACTATTATATGTTTTTACAATTTCTAATTTAAATTTTTTGCAAAAATCATCAATAAAAAAATCATATACATTTCCTTTGGCAGCCCCCACTTCTATTTGATAATAATTTGCCAACGCTTCGTATACCTGTTTTATGTATTTATAATCAGGGAATTTTTTTGTGAAATTTGCTTTGATATTTGCTATATCTTTTTTGTTGTATAAAAGCACCGCAAATGCTTCCAATTCATCTCTACCCGCTCTGCCTGCTTCCTGAAAATACGCTTCGAGCGATTCGGGCATATCTAAATGTAATACAAAACGAACATTTGGTTTATCTATACCCATTCCAAACGCATTGGTAGAAATCATTACCATATTGGGAGCTTTCATCCAAGCATCTTGTTTTACAGTTCGGGTATTGGCATCGAGTCCGGCATGATAAAAATCGGCATAAATTCCCATTTCACGCAATGCAAGAGCTATTTCTTTGGTTTGTTTTCGTGTTTTTACATACACTATTCCGGCACCTTTTATTTTTTTACAGATATTGAGAATATACCCCAGCTTATCTTCTTTTTGTTTTACGATATATGTTAGATTTTTTCGTTCAAAACTTTTTTGTAATACGTTATGAACTTTAAATCCTAATTTATTTTGAATATCAGACACTACATCGGGGGTTGCCGTGGCGGTAAGTGCCAAAATAGGAACCTGTGGCAGAACCTCACGTACAGCAATTATTTCCATATACGAAGGCCTAAAATCATATCCCCATTGAGAAATACAGTGAGCTTCGTCAATTGCGAGCAAATTCACATTCATGTTTCGTATTTTTTCGCGAAACATGTCTGTTTTTAAACGTTCGGGCGAAATATATAAGAATTTAACATCACCAAACATACAATTATCATACGCTATATCAATTTCGCGATAATTCATACCCGAATATATTGCCAGAGCTTTAATATTCTTGTTTCGCAACGCATCTACTTGGTCTTTCATAAGAGCTATTAGAGGTGTTACAACTATACAAATACCTTCTTTTGATAAACCTGCTACTTGAAACGTAATAGATTTTCCTCCCCCAGTTGGCATAAGTCCAAGTGTATCTTTACCGCTTGTAACACTCTGAATAATTTCAAGTTGTAACGGACGAAATTTAGAATATCCCCAATATTTTTTTAATATTGTTTCAAATTGTTTCACAATAGGTTTGAATTATGTTGTTGATACCAAAATATAAAAATATGAAAAAACACAATATAAACATAATTATGTCGCATTTTGTTACTGTATCTACCTAATTTTAACGTATTAAAATTCACAAACAAAAAAATTTAACAATAACTTAACATTAAATTGAGTATTTGTTTCGATAAAACTGATTTTTTTGGAAAAAATTTAACATTAAATTAAAACAATGAAAAAATGTTACCTAATCAGTATTCTCGCATTAACAGTATGCACGCAAATAGTTATAGGACAAGACACTGCGAAACAACAAGCTCCAAAAGAAATTAAACCATTTACCCCTTCAGGAAAAGTATCAACTACAATTTTTACGAGTTTTCAGACCCATACTGTAGGTAATGATGTTACCGAAACCGGATTTATATTGGACCGTGCGTATTTAGGATATACATATAATGCCACCGAAGCGTTAAGCGGCGAAGTTAAAATAGATGTAGGTTCACCATCAGATATTAGTGATAGTGAATTAGAATTAAAACGCCGATTTATGTATGTGCGTAATGCTTATGGTAAATATAAAATAGATAATACAACATTCTGTTTTGGTATTATTAATACTACCACCTACAAATTACAAGAAACTACCTGGGGATATCGATACCTATACAAATCGTTTATGGATCAACATAAATTTGCACAATCGGGTGATATTGGTATAAGTGTAGAGCACAGCATAGCCGATTATCTTTCAATAGATGCATCGATAACAAATGGTGAAGGGTATTCAAAATTACAAGCTGATCAAGATTTTGTATATCAATTAGGTGCCGTATTTAAACCAAGCGAACATATAACATTTCGTTTAACCGGCGATTATTCAAATTTGCAATACAAACCTGTAACTATAGGCGGGTTTATTAGCATTAAACCTATTGAAGAATTAACGTTGAGTGCAGAATACAATTCAAAATTAAATTACGAAGGAAAAGAAGAACGAAATCTTGCCGGAGCATCGGTATATGCAAATTATAAAATTACCGATAAAGTTCAATTATTTGCTCGTCGCGACAATTTAGAATCGAACACATTAGATGGTGATGAAAACCCTTGGAATTATTCTAAAGACGGTGCAGCATATATTGGTGGGGTTGAATATTCGCCAACTAAACAATTGCGAGTAGCTGCCAATTATCAAAATTGGATATATGCAAATACCAGCAAAGAAACAAAACAGTTATTTGGTGTATTTGCAGAAATTAAATTGTAATTGTATAAATAATTATTATAAAGGAGTTTTACAACTCCTTTTTTTACTTTTGTATGTTAAGAAATTGTTAACTTTTTTAAAAAATTTATGGAACAGTATTATCTCTTTTTAGTTGGAATTCTATTTTTGTTTGCAATTGTAGATGTGGTAGTTGGCGTCAGCAACGACGCTGTTAATTTTTTAAGCTCTGCAATTGGAGCCAAAGCAGCGCCGTTTTATGTAATTATGATTATTGCCTCGCTTGGGGTTATAGCAGGAGCAGTGTCGTCCGATGGTATGATGGAAATAGCACGTTCGGGTATATTTATACCCAGCATGTTTACATTCAACAATATAATGCTCATTTTTGTAGGGGTTATGATAACCGATGTGTTATTGTTAGATACATTTAATTCACTCGGCCTCCCCACATCGACTACGGTATCAATAATATTTGAATTGCTTGGTGGTGGTGTTATGATGGCAATTATAAATCTAAATAATTCAGGATTACCAGCTTCTGATGTATTAACATATATTAATACTAATACGGCTATAAAAATTGTTACCGGAATATTTACCGCGGTAATTATAGCATTTGTATTTGGTACCCTTATACAATGGATTACACGCCTTATTTTTTCGTTTAATTACGAGAAAAAAATGAACACTTACGGGGCATTATTCGGAGGTATTGCCATAACAGCTATTACATACTTTATTGTTATTAAAGGTGCAAAACATGCTGTGTTTATGACTCCCGAATTATATGAATATATTCAAACACATACCGGTACTATGCTACTATATAGTTTTGGATTTTGGACTGTACTTATGCAATTATTAAAATGGGCATTTAAAATAAACGTTTTAAAAGTAGTTGTATTAGCGGGAACATTTGCTCTTGCATTAGCATTTGCCGGCAACGATATGGTTAACTTTATTGGAGCTCCATTGGCCGGGTATGTATCATTCGATTTATTTATGCAAAATGGCGGGTTAAACGACCTCATTACCATGGAAGGCTTACAAGGAAAAATAACTACCCCAACCTTCTTTTTATTAATTGCCGGTATGATTATGGTGCTTACCCTATGGCTTTCGAAAAAAGCACGTATGGTAACACAAACTACATTAAGTTTAAGCAATCAATCGAGTGGCGAAGAGCAATTTGGCTCATCGGTTTTTGCTCGCCTTATTGTACGCCACAGTATTCGAATATCAGAAAATGTAGGACGGTTTATCCCTAAATTTGTTAAGAAATTTGTACATAAACGATTTGAACAACCTAAAGTTCGCAAAAAAGATGTATCGTTTGACCTACTTCGTGCTTCAGTAAATTTAATTGTAGCAAGTATGCTTATTACATTAGGTACATCGTTAAAATTACCTTTATCAACTACATATGTAACATTTATGGTTGCCATGGGAACATCGTTAGCAGATGGAGCCTGGGGACGCGAATCAGCTGTATATCGTATTACAGGAGTATTTACAGTAATTGCAGGTTGGTTTCTCACTGCATTTATTGCGTTTACTATTTGTGCTTTAATAGTATATGTTTTATATATAGGCGAAATGTATGCTGTAATAGGGTTGTTCATACTTGCTCTTGTAGTTTTATTTAAAACCCAAATATTTGCAAAACGTAAAGAAGCTGAGAAAAAACAACATGATGCTTTAAAACTTGACAGCAGCGAAGAAAACCTTACTATACGTTCACATTCAAATATTTCACTTATTTTAAGTGCAACTCTCGATGTGTTTAATCAAATTTATACCGGATTTGGAAATTATAGTCATCAAGAACTTAAAGTTGCAAAATTAAAAGCTAAAGAACTCGACAAAAATGCTAAAACTTTAAAAGATTCGGTAAATGTGACAATTAAAGACATTGGCGAAGAATATTTCGAAGCAAGTCATAACTATGTGCAAGTAGTGGATTATTTAAGAGAAATTTCTCGAAGTCTCTCGTTTATCGCCGATCCTTCTTATTCACATGTAAGCAATAATCATAAACCTCTCATAGAAATTCAAAAGCATGAATTGCACGAAATTTTAGAGAAATACGAAGCTTACATTAAAAAAATTATATACATAATTGAAACGAAACAATTTTCGCAAATAGAAGATGCCATAAACGAACAAACCTTATTGTTTGAATACATTCAGAAAGTACGTAAAAAACAAATGAAACGTGCTAAAACAGGAGAAGTGAACACTCGTAACAGTTTGTTGTATTTACAAATTCTACACGAAGCTAAACAAATAATTTCGTACTCTATGAATGTACTTAAATCTCATCGAGATTTAGTCAAAGCCATAGAATACATAGGATAATATACAATCTATTGTTTTTAAAATTGCTGCATCATAATAGGTGCGGCAATTTTTTTTTCAGAAAAATATACTTAAAAGAATAACGTTAGCATGTTTTGTATACATTTGTATTGATATTCTAAAAAATTAATTATTAGATATATTTTAAATGAATAAACCAACTGTAATAATAGGTGCCAGTACCAATCCCGAACGATATTCGTACAAAGCTGCTCATAAACTTACCGAACATGGTCATGACATTTATATGATAGGATTGAAGCAAGCCGAATTATTGGGCAAACCTATACATGCCGATTTAGTTGCATTTTCGAATATTGACACGGTAACTTTATATGTATCGGCAAAAAATCAAATTCCTTATTATGAATACATTATAAGCTTACACCCCAAACGAGTTATTTTTAATCCTGGCACAGAAAATGATGAGTTCGCCGAGCGATTGCAAACTCTGGGTATTATACCCGAAATTGCATGTACTCTCGTACTTTTATCAACAAATATGTATTAACAATTTTTAAAACTTTATACTTATGAAAAAGATTATGATTATTGTGAGTTTGCTTGTTATAGCAACGGTAGGGTACTCACAAAAAAAAGAAGCTGAAAAAAAACCCGAAGTTGTATTTGATTCGTTAACCTATAATTATGGCGTAATTGCCAAAGGTTCTTCAGGAGAATGTTCATTTAAATTTACCAACAAAAGCAAAACACCACTTATTTTAACAAATGTAAAAGCTGGTTGTGGTTGTACAGTTCCAAGCTGGCCACGCGAAGAAATTAAACCAAAACATTCGGGAGAAATTAAAATTAAATATAACACCAACAATGTTGGATATTTTACAAAAACTGTATCGGTGTATACCAATAAACAAGAAGAACCAATAATACTTACAATTACCGGTCAAGTAGTAGATCAACCAAAAACAGAATAAACATAAAATTGAGTATTTCAATTTTTGCCTTTGGCAAATTAATAAAGCATGTCCCACGAAAGAGGAGTTCCCTTTTGTATGGCATGCTTTACTTTTTTACCCAAAACCTGAGGTAAATACCGCGGATGCAATCCATGTCCCGGACGAATAGACCGTACATTTATTGGATTAATACTATCTCCCTCTTTCATATCTTCGCACACAAAAAGTGAGCGAGCCGCCCAACGACTTTTTTTAGAATTCTCTGACAATTCATAGTCTGCTGTTCCCAATGCTTGTTCTACTAATCGAATGTGTTGCACCATTTCGGCAAACTCTTGCGTATTCATAGAAAACGATGCGTCAGGACCTCCAATGCTACGGTCGAGTATAAAATGCTTTTCTATAACCCGAGCACCTAATGCAACAGCGGCCACAGCTACAGTACCTCCCATAGTATGGTCGCTCAAACCGGCTTTCACACCAAACCGCGAAGCAATATCGGGTATGCGGAGTATATTGGCTTGGTCTACCGGTGCCGGATACGACGATGTACATGCCAAAATCGTAATATCATTATTACCTACACCACGACACGCAGCAATAGCCTCTTCTATTTCGGGCAATGTTGCAATACCTATTGACATGATTATGGGCTTGCCCTTTGATGCCACATATTCTATAAGTGGAATATCGTGAATTTCGAAGCTTGCGATTTTGTATATGGGGCAATTGAGTGTTTCCAAAAAATCGACTGCGGTGGTATCAAACGGACTCGAAAAGCAAACTAACCCTTCTTGTTGAGCCACGTCAAACAATTCCTTGTGCCATTCCCATGGCGTGTATGCTTGTTGATAGAGTTTGTATAGTGTAGTGCCATCCCAAATGCTGCCATGGGTAATTTGAAAATATTCGTTGTCGCAGTCCAACGTAATAGTATCGGCAGTATAGGTTTGTAATTTTATGGCATCGGCACCGGCTTGTTTTGCCGCTTTTATTGTTTGCACTGCCACCTCAAAACTATGATTGTGATTGGCAGAAAGCTCGGCAATGATGAAGGTTTTGTGTGGGGTAACCATTTTAATCCAAAGTATATTTTGAAATTTTTTCTTGTAAATGTTTTGGTAAAATATCTTTATTTTTAAGATATTCTTTTTTGCAAATAGTAGTATAAGTATCCCATTTTAAAGTATCAAGACAAAAATACCATATATCTTCTTGCAATTCAATAAATTCTAATTTTTCAAGTCCTTCTTCTGTACATTTTTCTTTTGGTATTATAGTACATCCAGAATCATCACAAACTGCAATTGAACCTTGAAAGTATTTTTTTTGAGTTGAAATATAATTCTCAATTTCTTTTGTTATTTGGACTTCTTTATTAAAACACCCCAAAGGTGTTACCCCCAAACACCATAGAGGATAATTTTCTTTCCTGATTCTATGAGCATCTCGGATTAAACCATTAACAATAATGCCTTTAACACGTTTATATAAATATAAATATTTTGAAACAATATCTCCAAAGACCGCTCTATTCTGACAATTAAATGAATCAACATATAAAATCACATCCTCGTCAAAATCCCGAATTTGCTCATGTAAAGGCCAGTTGCTTTCATTATATGTGCAAACGTAATGAACTTTACCAACAACAAAATGTCCGGAATTAAAGGCTTTAATATTATCAATAACTCCTGTTTTATTAAATGCATCAGCGACTTCAACACTTGAGATTTTATTACGTTCAATTGTATTAATAATTTTTTTAATCATTGCATTAACTTTTTAAACAATTTCAAATTTAATTAAATATTCGCTCATTCGAGCTTGATTATATACACTTTCCCAATTATCACCATAAGAAATATAATAGCCAAAACGCGCCCCATCACTATCTAAATTAGATACAGAATCACCACTTTTTACAAACAAATTATATTCAATATTTGAAAGTGATTTTATTTCATCTAATATATTTATTTTTTTTATAGTTCCTTTATTTCCATAATAAAATCCTAAAATACAAGGGTTTTTCTCAATTTTAGGCAGAGTTATTTTAGTACCTAAATTAAGGTAAATAGAATATTTTACAATATCAACATTAGTAATAAATGGCAATATTTTATCGAAAATATGAAATCCTCCACTTCTTACTGTTGTTTCAATAACATATAATTTATTATCATTAAAACTATATATTATTTCTGTATGGGTAATGCAATTAGAAAAATTACAAGAGTTAAGATAATTTGTTATTACTTTTTCAATATTTTCTCTTAACTTTTCGACTAATGGTGAATTGTAAAATAATTCTATTGAAACAGTAAAGTTATTTACGGGTTTTCTTTTTTCTGAAATCCCAAGAATAGTAACGGAATTTTCACTTATAAATGCCTCTACCGTAAATTCTATTCCTGGAATAAATTCTTCAATAATTATTTTTGAATCAAAATTCACATTTTTTATGCATTCTTTTATAATATCATCAAGTCCATTTTCATTTTGTATAAGAGAAACGCCTCTACTTCCAGCATTATCCGTTGGTTTTATGATACATGGGAATCCAAAATCAATAATTGAATTATAAATGTCAGAAGATATTTGTAATTCTTTGTATTTAGGACAGGGTAATGAATTCTTTTCTAATAGATATCTTTGAATTGCTTTGTCCGTTGCAATCGAAACATCGTGGTTGTTTATCCCTTTTAAATTAAAATGTGTATTAATTGCAGCTACTGTACGCAACGCTATTTCTGTTGCAAAACAGATTGCTGAAATTATTTTTAAATTTCTTTTATTTATAGTTTCAATAATTAAATTTGGATTATGAATATCAATTGCAATAAATAAATCAGCAATTTTTGACCCTAGACAATTTTCGTTTCCATCAATTGCAATTACAAAAAAACCAAGTTCTTGTAATTTTTTTATCCCAGAAATTTGATATTCTCCTGCACCAACTACTAAAATATTATCCATGTTTCAAAATTATTGAATGAATTCTTTTTTTTCCAAAGGTATCGATATTTGAATAATTTATTTCAGAAAAAGATTGGATTAATAATTTTGGGATATCATCAAGCGTATAAAAGCTTGAACTACAACATGAAATAAAATATTCTTCGAATTTTGATTGAGCTATTGGTATTATCTGTTTTTGTAAATACATAGATTCTAATAATGTAGTTCCTCCATTGCAAATTATTATTCCATGTGATGATATCACATGTCCCATATTTGTAATATTATAATATATTTGATTAGGATTGCATAACTCTTGAATTTCTTTAAAATCTTTGTGCCATGGACCTAAGACTACAGAAAAATTTTTTGTAATTTTCTTTAATTCCTTAACTATACAAAGAGTAAATGAATTATTATCTTCCCCACCAATGCATATTAAAATATCATTTATTTTATTAGTTATTATATTTTTTGCTTGTATAATTTCGGGTTTAAGGATAGCATATTGCACCCCTTGGTATATAAGCCCTTTAAATTTTGAAATATGATTTATATTGTGATTGCATAAATTAATTGCGATATTACAATTCTCCTCTGAAAACCTACAATAATCTAGTGCAATCAAACACTTTGTATGCAGTTTTAATGTGCGAATTCTTTCTATTTCCTCAATTGGTAATGGTAAATTATAAAGAAAATTATATGGAGAATCATATATAACAACATCATATTGCTTGTTATATGTATCATCTAATACTATGGAATAGTTTTTTGCAATTGAATATGCAACTTCAGTATTTGACTCAAAACTCACAAATTCATGTTGCTCATTCCTCAAATAATCATACAAGAAAATGCTTCTATATATATTACCTAATCCATATCCAGAATATGTATGAGCAGAAATTAATATATTCATTGAATATATGATTCTAAATTTTTATAACCTATATTACGCGCTTTTTCTTCTGATAGATTTTTCGCAAAATTATTAAACCGTTCTCTTAATTTTTGCATAGAAAATTCAGGAAAGTCGGAACCAATACATACTCTTTGATCAAAAGTATTAAAAGCAAATTGTATGTCTAAATCAATGGAGCTTCCTTCATATTTACAAAGTGTAAATGATAAATCAAGTAAAATATTTTTAAATGATCTTGCAATTTCAATCATTTCCATCAATCTTACTGTGCCAGCATGCAGAAGAATAATTTTGCAATCTTGAGTGTTTAATAATACATTCAATAAACTTTCAATTGAATTACTGCATGCATTACGAGATGGATGATAGAAATATGTGCAAAAAAGAATAGTAAGTTCTAATTCATTTGCTATTTTGATAGTGTAAACTATTAGTGGATTTGAAATAGAAAAATCTGAAAATCTTGGATGTAACTTTACCCCTTTAAAACCAGTTTCTTTTACTCGTTTTAATTTTTCTTTTATTGTTTTTTCCGTATCGCTTGGTTCTATTAAAAGAAAGGCAATAGAATAAAAATAATCTGAATATGGTTTAATTAATTTGTAATAACTATTTTGTTCATACGAACCAATACCATACATTCCTACAGCAAATGATTTAATAATATTATATTGTTTCATTTGACAAACAAGGTTTTCAATATTTGCTGAATTATGATACTTTGGAAGTATCCAATGAGAATCAATTGTTGGATGTGTTAACGAATCAAATATTGGAATAGAATTCATATAATATAATTTAATTGTACATGTATTTGGTTTTACAAGACATTTCAAATATAAGATTTTCTCTTTAAAAAATTTAATAAAAAAAAGGGCAATCAAATGATTGCCCTTTTTTAATTATTTTTTAATAAGCTTATAAAGCCCTCCAGTATTTGGTTGAATATAATAGATTCCTTGCGGTAAACTTGTTACATTAATGGTTTTATTTTTTGATATTTCATATATTGCTATTCTACTTCCAATCTCATTATATAAAGTAATAGAAGTTACATCATCTAGAGCTTGAATTGTAATTGTTTCTGATGACGGATTCGGATATATTATAAATTCAGAATATATTATGCTTTCAATATTATTTTCAATAGCAGCAATGTTTTCGGACTTATAAATATCCCCTAAACATTCTATTACAATAGTATAATTACCATTTTCTAAATCGGCAAATTCAAATTCTCCAGTATTATCAGGAGCTGTAAATTCAATAATTTCATCATTGATAATTAAATATACGATTGCGTTTTCAATTGAAATAATGATTTCCTCTTTTAAAAATGTATTTGAATTATCTTTCTTATCAGAAGTCGCAAGAGTATTTACATTACCCTTAATTGAGCATTTTCCAGGTGTTTTTCCAGGTATTTTTGAAAGTGTAATGTCATTAATTACTGAACTAGTTCCTACTATAAAGGAATTTTCTGGTTTTTGACTTAAGGAATTGTTTGAAAACGTAGGTAAGTATCCTTTAATACTTGGTCCTGGAATTATTTGAACAATATATTGCCCTGATTCAACATTTTCAAATATATAAGTGCCGTTTACAAGTTGAACTTTCGATATCAATTGAGGTTCAGAATCAACAAATTTAAATAATCTAGCCGTACCTTCAGTGCATAATCCATTCTCTATATATACTGTACCTGAAATTGAAACTAAATTTGTTTCAACATCACCATTATTTGGAGTATATAACTGTTGAATCTCACATGGTAAAAGTGCACGAGTATAAAAGTTGATATCGTCAATTTTTCCGCTAAAATTATACCCTTTAAAATAATATTCTGGATTATTACCAGCAAAAGATCCAATGAACAAATTATGCATCATATTTAATAACTCATCTGATGGATCTGAAGAAGCTGTGCTTTTCGATATTGAAACTAATTCTCCATTTAAATATAATTCATAGTTAGCACCAACTCTTTGCATTGTGATGAATTGCCACTCATCTGATAATGAATATGATTGCGATTTTGCTTCGTAATATCGAAAAGGTCCAATTTGATATAAATCGTATACCAATAGGTTCTCAGAATTTGTAGAATAATTAAAATCTAATGCAGACACAAATCCTTGTCTAAAAATGTTGTTTCCTGTAGCAGACGAAGTTGAGGCGTGTGCATCAAAAATATATTGTCGTTCAATATTATTAGTCTGCACTGTTCCTTTCCAGTTTTTATGTAAAAACCATAATGAAATAGAATAATCTCCAACAGCTGATAAATCAGATACAGGAGATATTTGCATATAATCATCTAAACCATCAAATTCATATGCAGAATTTGGATTGCCAAATCTATCTGTAGTTAATGATGCACCAAAATTTACTGCATCATTGCCATTCCCGGTTTCATCTATAGTATTTCCGTTGAAAGGTAAATATAAAATGTGTGTGTTTGGATTTGAAAGAAACAATTTTTGAATTTCACATTGAGTAAGTGCACGAGTATAAAAGTTGATATCGTCAATTTTTCCGCTAAAATTATACCCTTTAAAATAATACTCTGGATTATTACCAGCAAAAGATCCAATGAACAAATTATGCATCATATTTAATAACTCATCTGATGGATCTGAAGAAGCTGTGCTTTTCGATATTGAAACTAATTCTCCATTTAAATATAATTCATAGTTAGCACCAACTCTTTGCATTGTGATGAATTGCCACTCATCTGATAATGAATATGATTGCGATTTTGCTTCGTAATATCGAAAAGGTCCAATTTGATATAAATCGTATACCAATAGGTTCTCAGAATTTGTAGAATAATTAAAATCTAATGCAGACACAAATCCTTGTCTAAAAATGTTGTTTCCTGTAGCAGACGAAGTTGAGGCGTGTGCATCAAAAATATATTGTCGTTCAATATTATTAGTCTGCACTGTTCCTTTCCAGTTTTTATGTAAAAACCATAATGAAATAGAATAATCTCCAACAGCTGATAAATCAGATACAGGAGATATTTGCATATAATCATCTACACCATCAAATTCATATGCAGAATTTGGATTGCCAAATCTATCTGTAGTAAGAGTTGCTCCATAATTTACAGCATCATTACCATTTCCAGTTTCATCTATCGTGTTTCCGTTGAATGGCAAATAAAAAATAGGTGCTTCATTTTGAGCATTTACTATAACACACATTAAGATAAATGCAAAAACAAATAATTTTTTCATAATTTAACTCTTTTATTGATTAATTAACAAAAATATATAAATAATATTAATTATGCAAATTTTATATGGTATTTTTACCAATATACACCCCCCCAATCCTCTCAATTTCCCCCAGCACATCACGAAACGAATAATGTAATGTTTCGGTAATTTTTGTATTGTCGTAATGTGAATGCGAAAAGGCTGTTTGAGCAGTATGTGTGGTAATTTTTGGTTTGCGTGTAACCATTTGTAGTATGCGAGCAACTAGTTGCAACTGCCATGGTTTAATAGGCTTCGAAGGCGGAGCTACACCAAGAGAATGAGCTATGGCAGTAAACAATGTTCTAAAATCAATAGTTTGTGCCGAAAGTATATATCGTTGTCCCGAGATGTCGGCTTGCATAAGAGCTATCATGCACTGCACAACGTCGTGAACGCTTATGTATCCGGTGCTGCCGGTAGTGTAATATTTCATGCCTTTGGCTACGGTGCCAAACAATGCCGAACTGCTCGAGTTCCAATCGCCGGCGCCAATAATCACACTTGGATTTACAATTACCGCATCTAATCCTTCGGCTATGCCTCTCCAAACTTCCATTTCGCCACAGTACTTAGTTAGATGGTATGCTCCGGTATGTTTGGTAATATCAAATTCGCAGCTTTCGTCTATACTATCAGAAGTTTTTGATTTGCCTAAAGCTGCTACGGAACTTACATGACATAGTTTTGTAACACCACGTTCCAATGCAGCATCTACTATATGTTTTGTTCCTATTGCGTTTATATCGTACAATGTTTGATAATCGGCAGTATTGAACGATACAAAACCTGCACAATGAAACACATAATCGATATGCTTCATGGCTTCATATACATCTATATAATTGGTAATGTCACCAAACTGCCAGGTAATAGTATCGGTGTGGGTAAAATTGTATAATGTAAAAAGTGCATAGGCTTTTTGTTTCGACGATTCATTTCGCACAAAAGCAGTTACATTGCAACCCTCGCGGGCAAGGTGCATAACCAGATGAGCACCTACCAAACCCGATGCTCCGGTTACCAAAATTTGTTTATTCCCAAATAAGTTTTGTTCCAAATCCTAGTCTGTTATCAGTTAATTTTGCATACGTTAGAGTACATTCCCACAAGGTAGTTTTTTTAAGTATTGCATAGGGGAATCGTTGTAAATATAATTTTTTTGCTTGTGTTAATTTTTGTTTTTCGAGCAATGTTGCAATTCCTGTAAATTGCAAGCCTTGTATTTTACCAATAGTTTCTGTTTCTAATACGATACTACCTGCAACTGTAGGGTTTGTAATCATTTCTTGTCCATGCCGAGTGGTAGTATCCGACGAAAAGATGAAGGAATGTGTATGCGGATTGAACACATAAAAACAATTGCAACACCATGGTATAGAATTTCGAACTGTTGCTAAGGTAAGCACATGATGTTCGTGTATAAATTCAAGGATTTTTTCGGGAATAGGTTGTATCATACTATGATTGTAAATATTTTGCCAAACAGGCAAGTAATTCTTGTTTTTTGATAGGTTTGGTTAAATAATCGTCGCATCCCGCTTCTAAAGCACGTGCACGTTCTTCGTTGGCTTTATATGCCGACTGTATTACAATAGGCAATGTGGGGCGATACTGTTTAATTTCGGTTGCAGCGTGAATTCCGTCTATTTTAGGCATACGTATATCCATAAGTACAAATTGAATAGCACTATTTTGCAGACAAATATCTATAGCATCTTGTCCATTTACTGCACGAAGAATTGTTACATTCGATTTAGACAATGTAGCTTCTAACAATTGAAAATTAGTATCGTTATCTTCGGCTATAAGAATAGTAGCTTTTTGGAAATTGATAGATGCGCTGAGCTGTTTTTCTTCATCTTTTTTCTGCAACTGAGGATTGTGCGCTATGGAAAAACTAAACAAAGAACCTCTATCGGGTTCAGATTCTACCTGAATATGCCCACCCAATAATTCGGCTAATTTTTGCGAAATAGATAGACCTAATCCGGTGCCGCCATAGAGTTTGGTAGTTTCGAATTCACCTTGTCTGAATCGTTCAAAAATTTGCGTTTGAAGATATTTCGGAATACCAATACCTGTATCTTTTACAAAAAAAGTAATCGTGTTATTTGCATATGTATATCCAAACTGAATAGAACCTTGTGGAGTAAATTTAATAGCATTACTCACTAAATTAACCATTATTTGACGTAATCTATTTTTATCGGTTTCTATCAAACTATTATTGTCGGCAAATGCTTTGACTAATTCAAATGCTAAACCTTTGTGAACAGCCTGAGGTTTGAAGAATGAGTACACTTCTTGCAAAAGATTATTAATATAGAATGAATCGATAGAGATACTAATTTCTCCCGCTTCTATTTTCGAAATATCGAGAATATCATTTACTAAAGAAAGCAATTGTTTACTACTGTTAACTACAATATTGGCATATTCTTTACGCTTGGCTTCGCTTACCATAGTATCGGCAAGCATTTCAGAAAAGCCAATAATACCATTCATAGGAGTACGAATTTCGTGACTCATATTTGCTAAAAATGCTGTTTTGAGTTTATCGCTTTCTTCTGCTTTTTCTTTTGCTGCAATTAAATCTTCAAGCATTTGTTTTTTCTCGGTTATATCTTCTTTTACCGCAACAAAGTGTGTAATTTCTTGGGTACTGTTTACAATAGGCGAAATTACCGCTTGTTCCCAAAAAATCTCACCATTTTTACGTTTATTCTGTAATTCACCTATCCAATCATTACCGGATTTTATAGTATCCCACAGCAATTTGTAATATTCTGTTGATTGATATCCTGATTTTAATATATTTGGATTTTTGCCAACAACCTCGGCAAATGAATATCCGGTAACTTCGGTAAATTTAGGGTTTACATATTCAATATTTCCAATATTATTAGTAATTACAATACTTACCGGACTTTGTTCTATAGCACGTATTTGTAATTTAATCTTATCTTCGGCTTGTTTTTTTTCGGTTATATCGTGAACTATATTATGTATGAAGCGTTTGTTTTTAATATAAATATCACTACCATAAACTTCAACATTCATACATGTGCCATCAGCTTTTCTGTGAATAGTTTCAAAGTATTTTTTATTGTTTTTGAGCGAATCTTCTAATCTATTAAATGTTTCTTGACGACCGGCATCTACATCAGTTATTTTCATCGAAAGAAATTCTTCTTTGCTCCATCCATATATATCAATAGCAGCCTTATTAATATTTATAATCTGCATATCTTCGGGATCAAGAATTATTTTTATAGCATTATGTTCTTCAAATTGCATTCGGTACAGTTCTTCGCTTTCGCGTAATTCTTGCAACATATGTTTTTGTTCGGTAATATTTTCGTACAAACCCATTATTCCTTGAATTTCGCCTTGTTCATTGCGTAAAGGAATTTTACTGGTTTTGAGCCACCCCATTTCGAGAGTTTCTGTTATAAGTTGTTCTTCGTAATTAAGTTTTGGTATTTGTGTTTGGATAATTTCGCGATCATTGCCCATAAATTCATCAGCTTTGTCTTTCCAACGCAGTTCTGCATCGGTTTTTCCCAACAATTCTTCAAGAGTAACATTGGTATCGTGCAAAAATTGTTTATTAGCACCTGCATATCGCAATTCTTTATCTTTCCAAAATACACCCAACGGAATAGTATCTAAAATTGTTTGCAGAATTTGTGTTGATTTAGCCAAATCTATTTCGTTTTGTTTAATACCGGTAACATCAACTATATATCCATCAATTGATTCCAATTCATTTGTTGGCGAGAAAATACCTTGTCCTTGTTCCCACACATACAAAATTGTGTTGAATTTTGTTATAATTCTATACTCTAATTGAAATTTAGAACGCTGTGCTAATGCATTTTGAATGGTATCGTACACATATTGTCTGTCGTCGGCATGAATAAGTGTGCCAAAAGAAATTCCGGAGGATTGTGTAAACTCTTGCGATGCATATCCCGTAATGATTTCGCACGAATCACTTATATATATCATGTCCCATGTCGAAATATTTTTACACGAATATGCTATTCCGGGCAAATTCGAAATAAGGGTCGTAAGTGTTTTGTTTGATTGTTCAATTATTTGTTTTGAAGCATATTCATCGCTTTGATCTCTAAAAACGAGAACTACACCTAACAACTCGCCCATTTCATTTATTATTGGAGCCCCACTATCGGCTATAGGAATTTCTATAAGCGAATTTTTGTTTATTAAAATTGTATGATTTGCTATGCCTACAATGTTACCCTCATGAATTACTTTATGCACAGGATTTTCTACCGTTTCGCGAGTTTTTTCGTTTACTATTACAAACACCTCATCAATTGGTTTTCCTTGAGCTTCGGATTCTCTCCACCCGGTAAGTTGTTCGGCTACAGGATTCATGTACTGCACCTTACCCTTTTTATCGGTAGTTATTACCCCATCGCCAATACTATATAATGTGGTTTTAAATTGTTGCTGTATTTTAAGTAAGTGTTTAAACATTTTACGTTGTTTATTGGCATACAAAAACGCAAATGCAAATGCAAGAAATGCAACAATTAATATAATAAACACAAAAATTAGAATAGAATTTTTTCGAATAGAAGCATACACTTCATCCTGATTAACTTTAGAAATTATACTCCACTGGGTATCGGGAACTTTTGAAACATATGCCAATATTTTTTTGTTCGAAAAATCTCTTGCTTGAATTCTTCCGGTTTTACCCATTGCTGCTTGCACCGAAGCCCGCTCGGTTTTAAACATTGGCACTTTAAAAGGAAGAGAGTCGGACTCGTCAGTTTTCATATTTAGCACAAACACACTATCTTCTTCTTTTTGAATAATATATGTTTCCGACGATTGACTCTCGTTAGGCCATAATGCTACCAACGGAAATAAAAAAGAATTTACATTATGCTGAAAAACAATAAAATAGAGTGAATCTTTATAGTGAATAGGATATAAAAAATTTATAGCATACGAATGTGTTTCTTTATCGTAATGAATTACGGTGTTCATTACACTATCTTTAGTTCCGGTAATACTATGTTTATCGCATATTATCTTATCATTTCCTGTTTTAGTTTCAAGTAGTACTTGGCGTTTGTCATTAATAATATATATTCCCAACAAACCATGTTCAATCTCAATATAATTTAAATACGTTTCAAGTTCATGTATTATTTGCGGACTGGGATTTTCAAAAAATGCAAAAAGAATATTTTGTAAAAAAGGATTATTAGAAATTGTTTTGGCATCAAATTGTTCATCTTTATACCATTCTTGTATTTGTTTGCTTTTAATTTCGGTAATAGTTTCTAAATGATTATACGTAGTATTTAGAACAGATTGAGCCGATTGCGAATAATAATAAAACCCTGCAAGTATTATGAGTGATAATAATCCTACAATTATTACAATTGCTCGTAAGGTAAACATAGTATGTAATTGTTTCGCCATAAAAAATACTCAAAAAAAAATATTTCTAAAAGTACGCTATTTTATAAGGTAAAACCAAATAAATGACAAAAAAAATTGTAGAACAAAATACGAAAATGTATAAAGGATATAAAGGTTTAAGGGTATAGGGGATAATTTTTAATTAATAATTGATTTTGCTCTGTATAATTCTGTGTCCAATGAAGTGATTATTCTGTGAAATTTGGGCTGAAAAAGGGTATAGTAACATTGAGACAATCAAACGCTGAGATATTTAGACTTTTTAGACCTTTCAGACAATCCAATCACTACCGTGCCAATGCCAAACTTGCCACACTTATATTACTCACGAATCCTTGTTCCAATATGCTTTCGGCACACGATAGGCAGGTAGCTCCGGTAGTTATAACGTCGTCGAGTAAGAGGATGTGCTTTTCTTGAATTAATTCCGGTTGTGCAACTTCAAATATTTGAGCAACATTTTGTGTGCGTTCTTCTTTATTTTTTCGTGTTTGACTTTCGGTGTTTTTTGTGCGAATTACGGCTGTGTCTATTACCGGAATATCTGTTACATGCGATATACCCTGTGCCAACAAGCTACTTTGGTTGTATCCTCGCGAACGTTCGCGTTTGCTATGTAATGGCACCGGCACTATAGCATCTATAGTTTCCATAAATCCCGACCTAAGCAATTCTGCACCAAACATTTCGCCCATAGCTATTCCTAATTGTTGGTGATTTTTGTATTTTATTGTATGAAGTATCGATGCGTATTTGCTTTTTTTGGTATACACCATAAATGACGTTGCTCGCACAAATGGTAGTTGTCCCCAAAGCAATTCTTCCAAAGGATTGTGTTGTTTGTTGTGTACATATATTTGCGGAATATCGCTCAAGCATTGCGTACACATATATTTTTCGCTGTAACGCAAAACGTCGTTGCATACCACACACGTTTCGGGAAACAGTAATTCTAACCAGCGTGTAATAATAGGAAAACGCATACAATCAAGGGTGGAATATTATTTTACAATTCCCATATTTTGTAAATAGCGAGCTATGTATTTTCCTAAAATATCAAATTCTAAATTTACTTGAGAACCAACTTTAAACGTATGAAAATTAGTATGATGATATGTGTATGGGATAATAGCTACCTGAAATGATTTTGCTTGAGAATTTACTACCGTCAAACTTACGCCATTCACCGTTACCGATCCTTTTTCTACGGTGATATAATCGGACTGTGCCGGTTCGTATTCAAAGGTGTAATACCAACTTCCGTCGGCTTCTTCTATACGGATGCATGTAGCGGTTTGGTCTACATGACCTTGCACTATATGTCCGTCAAGCCTGCCATTCATAGACATACTTCGTTCTACATTCACCTTGTCCGATACAGCAACGGTACCTAAATTAGATTTTAGCAAGGTTTCTTTGATAGCAGTAACGGTATAGGTAGTATCTGTTTTTCTCACTACAGTAAGACATACACCATTGTGAGCCACACTTTGATCTATTTGTAATTCATGTACAAAACTACATGATAAGGTAAAATGAACATTCTCTTTGTCATGTTCTATTTGTACCACTATTGCACATTCTTCTACGATTCCAGAAAACATAGGTATATTTTTTTATACAAATATATGTATTAGTTTTTTATTTAAAAGAAATAAATGCACATTCCTCGTTACCCAATCTCAGCACCCCTCGACTTTGCTCGGGGACCTCGGTATTTTAAGTAAAAAAAACGTCTCGACAGGCTCGACGAGTACAAATAAAATTCAATGCCGGTCGAGCTTGTCGAGACCTATTTCTATTACATGGGATTGAGGTCCCTGAGCGAAGTCGAAGGGGGTATATTATATAGAAATGAAGTCCCTGAATAGTTCGACAGAGCTCACTAAACGCTCGCCGAAGGGAGGATATTAAACATTCTATATCGGTTGAGACCTATCTCTATTATATGGGATTGAGGTAGGTTATTATCACAATGTTTGATTTTTTTGCGTTCAAAACTATTCTCAAACTAATAAATATGTACATTTGTTTTTTGCAAATTAAATTAAAAATACAAATGAACATACCACCCGTTTACCGTTTACCGTTTACCGTATACCGTATACCTTATACCTTTTAAAATGAAAGACTTATCGGTAGGCAAAGAATCTAAATTAATTATACGGTTTGCAATACCTCTATTGCTGGGCTTGGTGTTTCAACAATTATACAGCGTTGCCGATAGTATCATTGTAGGTAAATTTTTGCCCAATGGGGAACAAGCTCTTGCAGCTATAGGTGCAGCATTTCCGGTTATATTTTTTCTCATTTCCTTGGTTGTAGGCATTTCGAGTGGTTCTACAATTATCATTTCACACTATTTTGGCGACAAAGATTACGAAGGAATTCAAAAAGCTATAGATACTATAAATATATTTTTGTTTGTATGTTCAATTCTTATAAGTGTAATAGGAATTGCGTTTGCTCAAACTATTTTTGAATACATGCAATTGCCTGCAGATGTTATTCCCGATGCGGTAACATATATGCAAATATATAGTGCCGGTTTTATTCTTATGTTTGGATTTCATGGTATTAGTGCCATTTTGCGTGGGGTGGGCGACTCGCGTAAACCGTTGTATATTCTTATTATTTCGTCGGTACTCAATGTCATATTAGATTTATTATTTATTATCGTATTCAAGTTCGGTGTTGCCGGTGTAGCTTGGGCTACCATACTTTCGCAGGGATTAACTTTTATAGCTATAGTTATCTATTTAAATAAAAAACATCCATTATTAAAAATTCGTTTTCGAAACATACAATTCGACACAGACATTTTCAAACAAAGTGTAACAATAGGATTGCCTTCGGGCATGCAACAAGCATTTGTAGGCTTAGGAAGTATAGCACTTATGGCAATAGTTTCGAAATTTGGTACTACTGCTGTTGCTGCATATTCAGTAGCGGGACGTATAGATATGTTGTGTTCGGTGCCGGCTATCGCATTATCTATGGCATTGTCTACATTTGTTGGGCAAAATATGGGTGCTCGTAAAATAGACAGAGTTGTTTCGGGCTATAAAATAACACTTGGTATGGGAATAGGTATATCTCTCCTCCTTAGTCTTATTACAATCGTGTTTCGATATCAAATCATGAGCATGTTTACTAATGAATATACGCTCATACCAATAGGTGTAGATTATTTACTCATTGTAAGTCCGTTTTATTTTGCATTTGCAATTTTGTTTATTTCCAATGGCGTATTGCGAGGTGCCGGCGATACTATCATTCCTATGTTTGTTACGTTATTTGCACTGTGGGGTATTCGGGTGCCGCTATCGTATTGGTTAAGTTTGCACTTTGGCGAAATAGGTATATGGTGGGGAATACCGGCAGGTTGGTTGTTTGGTATGACGTTCTCTACAGCATATTACCTCCTTGGACGATGGAAAAAGAAAGTAATAGTTCGCAAGCGAGTTCCGCAGGAGTTATAGCTGTATTGTAAAAGAGTATAAATGATTGAAAAACAATTGTAAAAAATTTTAATTTATACAACAAATGAAAAAAATGATAGTATTCTATACACTTGCATGTATCTGTATAGTAGGATGCAAAAAAGAAGAGGTTTATGAAACGGGAGTAATCGCAGGAACAATATACTTGATTGAAGGTGATTGTTTTCCCGGACCACAATCGGAATGTGATATTACAACGAATTTATATCCTACAACTGTAGTAATATCAAAACCAACATTGACATATAATGAAAACGAAGTTGTTTCAAAAATTGAAACCGACAATAATGCCTTTTTTAGAGATACCTTACCGGTTGGAGAATATACTGTGTTTATTCTTTACAAAAAAGAAAACACATATGTTTGTTTTGATAATTGCACCCCACTTTTAGTAAAACCTAATACTAAAATTACAATTGAAGGAGAAATATATCGCGTTACTCAATAGCATGTATATATAATAAAATATGAGGGCTAATGCTCCTATAGAAGAAACAATAACAGGGACGTTAGCTTTGTGTTATATGCTACCATAGTTCCGCTCCTCCAGAGTTTTTACACGTGAATTCAATATTTGGAATACATTTGTACATAAATCTGCCATTGTACCAACGAGAGGCGTAGCCCTAAAATCTATGTTTATTTGTTTTGTATATGAACATGTATAAAAATTATACTGTCGCTCCTTCTATGTTGTAATCCAAATTTTTGATTCATTATTTATCTGTAATTTAATTATTTATAAATTTTCATTTTTTAA
>MWCJ01000023.1 GCA_002069975.1 Bacteroidetes bacterium ADurb.Bin217
TGAGTTCTTATTATTTTTATCAAAAACTAAGATACAAAAAATTAGCGGGCTTATACTTTTACAAACATACAGCCTACGGGGTGGGGATTCTGTGGGGATTTGGTTTTCTACCGATATGTTACCCCTAATGGGGTAAGTCGTGAATAATCGAAGATTATGGATTAAAATATTGTCCCGATGTATGGTAAATGACGAAAAATGAAAAACAATTTACGTTATTTAATGTGATTGAATAATAAAAATCAAACAATACCGAATCAACCCCTATGCGCCGTTAGGTGCATAATATCGGTAGAAACAGCGCAATACGGATTAAATCCGTGCCGTGAGGTACGGAACAAACCATATATTCTTCCACCCGCTACGGGGTGGTGATTCTGTGGGGATTTGGTTTTCTACCGATATGTTACCCCTAGCGGGGTAAATCGTATATAATTGAAGATTATGGATTAAAATATTGTCCCGATGTATAGGGAAATCACGAAAAATTGTACATTCAAGAAAAAAAGAACATAATATTTTGTGGTAATTAAAAAAGTATTATTTTTGCAAACCAATAAAAACACATGGTGGTTGTAGCTCAGTTGGTTAGAGCACTAGATTGTGGTTCTAGGGGTCGCCGGTTCGAACCCGGTCTTCCACCCCAAAAAAGGTTGTCGATTATGGCAGCCTTTTTTTGTATCCAAAATTCTGATTGCAAATCAATAATTGATTATTTCACCATATTTTTAAGGAAGGTGATTATATCTTCGGTTTCCATAATTATATCGGGTCTTACTATATCAATCACCGATTTTGGCATAATAGACACTTCGGCTTCCGACGGATCTTGAATTATTACCGTACCTCCGCATTGTTTTACTATTTTCATTCCCTGTGCCCCATCTTTGTTGGCACCCGAGAGCAGAATTGCAATTAACTGTTGTTTATACACCTGGGCAGCACTTGCAAACAATACATCTATAGAAGGACGCGAAAATTCAACCGGTTGTTCGGTAGACAATGAACATGTATAGTCATCGTCGACCATCAAATGATAATTTGACGGTGCAATATACACCGTGTTTGGCTCTATAGCTTGTTTGTCATAAGGCTCTACTATTGGTTTATGCGAAGTAAGCGAAACCGATTCGGCTAATCCGGAACGCACATGTTTTAGTCTATGTAACGTTAATAATATTGGAATAGAAAAATTCTTAGGCAACGACTCCAAAATATGTAACACGGTTTGGAAACTTCCTGCCGAACCACCTATTACTATAGCTTTATATGGATGTTTTATTGCCATTTACTTTTTGCGATATATGCGTTCTTCTTTATTCTCTATTTTATACGAATCGTGTAATACTGTAATAGAATTATTATCTTGCAATCCTAATATAAGCAATCCTTGTTGTTTAATATGTTTAGTAACATTCGCCAGTATTATTTCGTGCATATGCACCGTAAAATACAATAAACTATTACGAAACAATACCACATCTACGTGTGCCGGTATTTGTTGCAAAATTGAGGTGCTGTACATAAATGTTACATTTTTCAACAACGATGCATTCATATACAAGGAATTGAATGATTTAGTGTAATAATTATCTAAATTAGTTCCTAATTGTAATTTTGAAAAATTATTTGCATTTAATTGTTCATTGCGTTCAGAATAAATTCCCTTTTTAATTGCTTCTATTCCTGCAATACTTCGGTGCGAAGCATACACTGTTGTATTGTTTTGCATTGATAGTTTTTGCAACATAATACTCAACGAATACAACTCCTCGCCACTCGAACAATTTGGCAACCAAATACTAAAATTCGAAGAATTCCTATACTGTGGTAACACTTTAGAATACAATGTCTTCCACACACTCACATCGCGAAACATTTCTGTAACAGGCACAGTAAAGTGATGCATGAAAATATCCAAAAAAGTTATATCTTCTTGAATCTTTTCTTGAAATGCATGAATTGATGGAATATATAATTTGGCACACACATACTGGAAACGACGTTCTACAAAACTTTTGGAATAGTAGCTAATATCGGGAATATAAGCATGTAGCAATTCCGTTATTTCTTGATACGTATATATAGGAAGCCCAATATGCATTATTATTTACATTTTTTATAAAACACTCCCTTTTTCTCGAACATAGAATTCATGAACCACGCCATGCTTTCTTGCATACCAAGTATTAAATATGCTTCGGGATTCATATGAGTATAAAAATATTCAAATATTCGTTTTTGTAACGAATTACTAAAATATATAAGCACATTTCGGCATAGAATTATATCAAATGTTTCGTCAAACTGAGCATCCATTTTGACCAAATCAATACGTACAAATTCAGCTTTATCTTTAATGCAAGAAGTTACTGCTATACATTCTTTCTTTTTGTTTACCTCAAAATATGTTTCGAACGAAAGATTTTTAAACTCCGAATCATATGGGTTTTCTTTCATAGCATTATCAAATGCCGCTTTAAATTCGTCGAGTAAGCGAAGGCTATATTCTCCTTTACGAGCTTGCTCAAGCATATCGGGATTTATATCAGACGCAACAATAGTACAACGATTGAGCAAATTCATATGATGCAATACAATAGCTAATGAATATACTTCTAAACCATTTGAACAGCCAGCATGCCAAATGCGAATTTTTTGTTTGGTTTCAAACAATGGCAGTAATTTATATTGTAATTCTTGCCAAAGTAAGGTATCGCGAAACAATTCAGTAGTATTTACAGTGATTTGTTTCATTACCAATTCACAAAATACTGCATCGGTTGAAATTTTATGTAATAAGTTAGGAAAATTTAACGAATTATCGGAAAGCACCTTATCGACACGGCGCATAAGAGAATTTTCGGAATAGTCCGATAAATCATATGAGGAATGAAGCTTAAAACAAGAAATAAATTCAGCAAGCTCCTTTTGAGTAATCTCCATGAAACAATATTAAATATTTGGTTTTATTATTTGCGTTTGTTTTACCATCTTCTCAAGCACATATTCAAGCAATATTTAACATATATAGTTACGTTTTATTTGGTTGAATATAAAAAAGGTAATACAAAAATATATAATTATACTGAATCAACAATACAGAATTGCAGTATTAATGATATATATTATCGATGCTATTAAAAAGCTAATTCAAATTATTCTTCTGTTTTGTTTTGCAAAAAATTAACATCGCTAGAGATAGGTACAAATTTAATCCACGAATATGCCGATTTAAAACTTGAGAATACCTTAAATGCAATAGGCAACAATTTTTCGGCTTCCATTGAAAATAATACAGATTCAACAACTTGATTTGGGTTGCGAGTTATTAATGCACATTTTTTCAATTCTATTTTATCGGCATACAATTCTATAAAATAAACTATATCCTGATATTTTTGATAATCAGGGAAATACACCTCGCTAAAATCAATAATATAATCGTACGTATTATTGTATAACGGATCATTAGCTTCTTTACGTTTTAGTGTTATAAACGAAAGTAACGAGAAATTGCCACTGTATGTTTCTACAATAATTTTCTCGTCAGATAAAATCTTATACGAATTCTTCACTCTGTATCCTTAATTTTTTTAATTATTAAACCTAAACCTTAGAAGATAAATCATTACTAATGAACCAAATGCACTAGAAAAATGAAAAGCTCCATATAGAATTATTCCCCTCAATATTTCTATATAACAACGAATACGAGTAAAATTCGTGTTGGTTACACACTAAGTTACTTTTTTTTTAACATATTTAAAAATTTAACAAACATTCCTAAGTAGAAATTAAAGAATCAATTAAACTTTAAAATTTTTAATGCGTATACTATTTAAAGTTTTAGAAATGAAATATATAATTTTAATATTATTCTTAAATATAGTAATTACACCTATTTATAGTCAAAATATTGGTGATTATAGGTCTATTAGCTCAAACAATTGGATTCAACTTACAACTTGGCAACGTTTTGACGGAGATAATTGGGTTTCACCAACTATTGAACAAGGTTATCCCGGACAATATGCAGGCACTCAACATGTTCAAATCCAATCGGGAAATTCAGTAACAATAAGCAATACAGGAATATCAACACAGAATATAGGAAAAATAACTATACACAATACAGGGCAATTAAATTTAACAGGGGGAAATTCTTTAGTTACATTTTCATTTTCCACGATGGAATTTATTGTACAAAGTGGAGGTTCAATTTATTTGCAAAATAAAGTTAAAATTGTATTACCAACAAATGCCGTATTATATATTCAACAATCTGGCTTATTAGGAGATTGTAATAATAACAATCAAATTTGGATTGGCACTGTTCAATATGCAGCATGTGCGGGAGCTCCCGGCACAATATTTACATTTGCTCAAGTTATGGATGCTACAAGTGGGGGCACTCTTAATGCTATTCCTTCATCAAATTCTCCAATATTAATAGGGCAAACAATTACATTATTTGGAAGTTACTCGGGTGCTGTAGGGACTGCCCCAACCTATTCTTGGCAAATTATTAACCCTCACGGCATTATAAGCGCAAATGCAGCTCAAAACCTTTCAATTGAATCGGCTATAATGGGAATATATACCGCTACACTAACTGTAACAACTGTATTAAACGGAATGCCATATACAAATTCTGAAAGCATATCAATTATTGTAAGTTCCTTACCCACATTACATTCTATAATTGCAGAAACACCGATTTGTGCAGGCAATACCACACAGGTATATCTAAGTGGTTTAATTCCTCAAACTCAATTTTCGGTAGTATATTCAATAAATGAAAATATTCAACCAATTGTAAATAATCTCAATTCAGATATCTCGGGAAATTCTTCATTTACAACATTACCAATTTCACACACTAACGATGCTCAATCTATTCAAATTCATTCAATTACAATCACAAATCCAGGCAATAACTCTGCTAATTTTACACATTCAGCTACATTTTCCACACTACAAACAGGAACATGGTTAGGATTGATTAGTTCCGATTGGAACACTTCAAGTAATTGGTGCGGAGGTATTCCAAATGAAAATACTAACGCCATAATACTGAATAATGCTATTCAACAACCTACAGTAAATTCTTATGCTCACTGTAATACTATACTTATACAATCAGGTTCAGAACTTACAATAAATCAAAGTGGAATTTTAGAAATTTATGACCATCTTGAAAATAATGGTTCTTTACGTATTTTATCTAATGCAATTGGAGATGGTCAATTAATTACAAAAAATTCTTTATCGGGTTTGGGAAACTATACAATTCAACGATATTTGTCTGAAAATATGTGGCACTTGGTATCATCTCCTACCCATAATGCATTTTCAGAAGTGTTTTTAAATATTTGGCTTAGACCTTATCTTGAATCCGACAATTCATTCGGAGAATATATAGTTCCAACAACAATTCCATTAACAACGTGTAAAGGATTTTCGGTATGGGCAAAAATGAATGAAACTCGAAATTTTACCGGATTAATACATAATGGATTAATAGGTCCTATTTCTTTAGAAAAAAACAATCAAGGATGGAATTTAATAGGAAATCCCTATCCTTGCACTATAGATTGGTTGTCGGAAACTGGATGGAACAAACAAAATGTTGCAAACGCCATATACACTTGGAATTCATCACAATACGCCACATTTGTAAATGGTATTGGAGTAAATGGAGGGGCAAGATATATTGCCTCAGGTCAAGGTTTTTTTGTGCAAGCACTTTCATCAGACGCCTCAATTTCTATAAATAATGCAGCAAAAACTAGCACTACAAGTCAGTTTAAACAAAATAGTATCTCCCCCCAAAAATTAACTATTCTTGTAACAAATCATGATTATTCCGATGAAATTGTGATATATGAACAAGAAGAAACGAGCAAAGAATTTAATAGTAATTTTGATGCGGAAAAACTTTACGGGATATATAATGCTCCACAATTATATACATATAAAAATTTACAAAAAACATCTATTCATTCATTTTCAGATTTTGATAGTATTTCGCAAACAATAATTAATCTGGAAATTGGTGCCGATGGTCAATATACTTTACAATGCAATTATGATTCACAAAATCTATATTTATTTTATATAAAAGATCTTTTACTTGATTCAATTTTTATTGGAAATGTAGAATATACTTTTTTTGCTTCAAAACATGACAATCCTGAAAGATTTATAATTCATAAAATTGAAAAAGTTGAAACTAATGAAACTAATATAGTTACGAATATTGAAAATATAAATCAAAATATTTTTCTTGAAACTTCTGAAAATAAAGCTATTACCGTGTATTCTATTTCAGGAAGATTACTCTATAAAACAACAAATTTCAAATCAATAGATCTAAAAAAATTACCAAAAAATTTGTACCTCCTTAATATACATGAAAATTCGAAGATACGTACTATTCTTTATCAGAACTAATGCTAACGTTTAAAAAAACTTTTATATTTGTAAAAAAAGTATTATTGAACATTCTTTGTACATATAAAAAACGCTTTTTGAATCATGCTTTTTTGATTCTTTTAGTATGTTTAAATTCTCCATCTTTTGCTCAACCCGGAGGACCTGGAGGACCTCCGGGAGATGATGACCCGCCAGTAGGCGGAGAGCCCCCAGGAGGAACAAATCCAGTTGGAGTCCCATTAGACGATAGTGTATTTGTAGTTTTTGGAATTGGATTATTTTTATATTTTATGCAACATAAAAGACGTGTTTTTTATAATGAAAAGTAAAAAAATGATCCACATCTCCTTACTCCCAGTTAAAGAATACAAAATTTTTATACATTCATTACTTTCATTTTTAAGTGCTTTTTTTATAGTCAAAGTTTTATTACTTTTTGTACGATATAGTACTATTAATTTTTTCAATGGAAGTTATGAATTAAATCATTTTGAAGTAATATGCACAAATCACCCACATTCTTCTTTTTGGACTCAAACAACAGTTGTAAGTATATACGGAATATCTGTTGTTGTATCATTCTGTTTGTATATTTTTTCTAAATTTTTGCAAAAGAGAATTAAATTAGAAAGTTTACATAAATTACTGTTTTGTTGGATACAGATAATTCTATTGTTTCAATCATTTGGGATTATTGTAAAAAGTATATTAATTCAACAAGATTTCTATTATGCGTTATTATGGCTTTATTTGCCACCGGTTGCGATTTATGTTATTGGCATTATTTTTCTTGTTGTGTATTTTAAGTTACAGTATTCAATTTTTTTTGAATTTGTAAAAATTTCGCCATCTCAAAGACTTATTAAAACATTGGAAAACAAAAGATTATTCTTTATAAAGCATTGTATTCTTCCTGTTTTATGTGGATATGCAATTCTTTTTTTAATCCATGAGTTTGAAATGTATATTTATGAAATTGTTGAATTTTCAGTATGTATACTTATATTGTCGAGTGTATTAATTAGAAAAAAAAATAAAGCTATTAAAATACATAAAAATTATACTATTCTTACATTTAACTATTTTTTACTATGTATTACAATAATATGCCTTGGCGGATATTTATTTTTATCTAAAATTTTGTAATTTGAACTTATCAAATCATACCATTATTATCCGAAAAATTCTTGCTATTTTAATAATTATAATTGCATTATGGGGATTGTCAATATTTAATATTAATATTATTACATATATTAAAATATTAATTACCAAGATTTACTTCTATGCATTACAAATTATTGACACAAATTATACAGATATTTCAATCAATCAATCTAATATAGCACCTACGTTTCTAGGATTACGCTATTATTTCATCATAATCGCTATACTTTATATTATTGAAACTAATATTCAAAAAATGCTTCAAATAACAGGGATATCATGTATACTGCTTTTTTTTATACAACTTATTTTTTTCTTGTATTACACTCACAATCAAATGCTTGAAGCCATATTTCTTAAAACTGTATTTATTAACGAAACATTAGTATTGTTATATATATTTCTACTTATACAAATTAGGACTCGTGAAAAAATATCCGATTTATATTTTTCACAAATTACCCATTTACGTATACCATATTTTATATCTGTTTTTTTGCTAGCTTTATGGATTCAAATATTAATTTATTATACGGATATTGAAAGTGTACTTGCAAATATTATATTATATTCAAGTAAAAATTTTTTAACACTTCTTGATTATTCTCCAATTATAATTGATAGGAATATTAAAGGCGACAATGCCTGGATTAGCCTATTAAATCCATGTTTGGGTATTCAATTAATGATTGCATATACATTTATCTTATTATTATTTAAAGGCAGAATTTCTAAAAAAATTAAATTTATAATAATTGGAATTGCGATTATAATATTTCTAAATATTATGAGAATATCGGGGTTATATATTTACGTTTCAAATAACCATGGTTCATATGATGGATTTATAAACACTCATGATTTATTTAACATTCCAGTTTATTTTACTGTTATTATTTTATGGATAATCTTCTTAGAGATTCAGGTTTTTAAGAGTGTAAAAAATTTGTTTTTCACCAAAAAATGATTACTTTTGATAGAATGCCTATTTCTTAACAAATTAACTATAATTAGGCAGATTTCATTAAAAATAAAATAACTATGATGAATATAGAAGCTTTCGAACAATTGCCACTGTTGGGAATACTCCGTGGTATAGAATCTAAACATGTAGAACCAATAGCTATAGCTGTTGCCAAAACAGGATTACCTGCATTAGAAATAACTATGAATACTCCTAATGCTCCTGCATTAATTAAAGAAATGAAATATTATTCTCGGGGTAAGTTTTCGGTTGGTGCCGGCACGGTACTTACGTTTCGCGACCTCGACGCTGCGGTAGCAGCAGGGGCTTCGTTTATAGTAATGCCTTCGTTACAACTCGAAGTTATTCGTATATGTGTATCACAAAAAATTCCTGTTTTTCCCGGTGCATTTACCCCTACCGAAATATACAAAGCATGGGAAATGGGTGCTACAATGGTGAAAGTGTTTCCATCATCAATTGTAGGCCCTTCATATTTTGGCGAAATCAAAGGTCCTTTTAATTCGATTAAACTTTTAGCATGCGGAGGGATTACAAAACAAACAATTTCTGATTTTTTTACCAAAGGTGCAGATGCTGCAGCATTTGGTGCAAGTATATTTAAAAAAGAATGGATTGACACCGAAAATTATGACGCAATAGGCAACGAAATTTCGGGACTAATACATGCTTATAATGCTATAGAAAAAGACCTGTAACTATACACAAATAGTTTCAAAATCTTGCCAAAACCCCGGATACGATTTAGCTACACATTCAGGATTTTCTATTTGCACAGGGTGCTTTGCAGCAATAGCTGCTACTGCTCCTGCCATAGCTATTCGGTGGTCGTTATTGGCATGCATACTACCACCTACAAGCGTGCCTCCATATACAAACATACTATCACCTTTATTTTCAATTCGAGTGCCTAATTTTGCAAATTCTGTTTGCAAAACTGTAGCTCTATCACTTTCTTTATGCTTGAGTCGCGACACACCTCGAATTTCACTAACACCTTTACAATGAGCAGCAAGTGATACAAGTGGAGGAAATAAATCGGGACAATCTGTAGCATCAAACGTAAAAGCTTGTAGTATATGCTTACGCACAGTAACCGCGGTGTCAGAAACTTCGACAATTGCTCCGGCATCACGTATAGCTTGCAATAAAGCCATATCTGCTTGTTTCGATGAACTTCGAATATTTGTAACGGTAATACTACCACCCAATGCTCCGGCAACCAATAAAAACGATGCGCCGCTCCAGTCACCTTCTACCATATAATTTTGTGCAATATACATTTGCTGAGCAGGAATAGAAAACAATTCATAGTTTGAATGAGAAGCAGACACGCCAAAATCATTCATAATTTGCAACGTCATATCTATGTATGGTTTACTTTTAAGATCTTGCACAACAAATTGAGTATCAAATTGTGCTAACGGTGCTGCTATAAGTAATCCGGTAAGTATTTGTGAGCTTAACGAACCATTTACCCGTGCTGTTCCTCCTTGTAACGGACCACACACCTTCACAGGAACAAACCCATTATTAGTAGATATATGAACACCTAAATCTGTTAAAGGTTGAATCAATGAATCAACAGGGCGTGTTTGTAAAGATCCCTCTCCATGTAATTCTATGTGAGAATGCCATAACGATGCAATAGGAGTAAACATACGAATTCCTAAACCAGCCTCACCACAATTGAGCTTCGATGTACGTGGTTGCAAGCCTCCGATAATAGTAATACTATCGTTGATACGTTCAACAGTTGCTCCTAAATTTTGTGCTATCTGCAATGCAGCATCACTATCGTTGCTGGGAGTATACCCATGAAGAACCGAAGTGCCTTTCGCCAATGTTGCTATAGCTATAGCCCTCTGCATCATACTTTTTGAAGCCGGAGCAGCTAAAGTTCCTGCAATAGAAGTTGGATGTATAATCTGCATAATTATATTGCTTGTAATTCTTTAATAATTTTATTTGTTGTATGCCCTTTGAGTTTTCGTTCAGTACTTACTATAATATGAGCTGTTTTGGCATACATTCCTTTACGAGCAGACAAAAGTTCGCGTAATTTCTGCAAAGGATCTGCTACTTGTAATAACGGTCGCTTGCTTATATCGGTTCGCTTAATTATAGCTTCGGGCGATGCATACAGCCATATCACAATAGAATTATCTTTGAGCAGGTCCCGATTTTGTTCGTTTACAACAATTCCTCCTCCACACGATAATACATGCGGATTGTCTGATGAAAAACTTTGTGCTAATTCTTGTGCTTCAAGATTACGAAAATAAGCTTCGCCTTGTTGTTCAAATATTTGAGTTATAGGCATTCCTTGTTGAGCAACTATGGCATCGTCGGTATCTTTGAACACATAATCTAATTTTTGAGCTAAGACTTTACCATGACTGGTTTTTCCTGCACCCATTAACCCAATAGTTGATATTGTATGTTTTTTTTCACTTAATGGTGTTGCCGAAAGCCCTTGACGCATTATATCTTTATCGGGTTTTTCACCGGTAAACAATGAATAGGCAGCAACAGCTTGATTTAGCAACCAATCTTCGGCACTTACTATAGTACAATTACGTTCTTGTGCTATTGGCAACAATGCCGAGCCTTTATAATTTGCATCGAATACAATATGAGTACTTTGTAACCATGCAGCATCTATAACATTAATATGTTGATGCAACGAAGAAATTATAATATCGTGTTCTTCTACCAACTGCTGAATATTTTCGATAGAAGCAGCTTTACAACCAATAATGCGAGCAGCTTTTTTTGCTTTGGCAAAGGTTCTATTACAAATAGTAACTTGAGCACCTTTGGTGTGCATACCATATGCTGCGGCTTTACCTGCCCCTCCTGCTCCAATTACTAAACACGTTTTGTTTTTAATACTAATACCGGCATCTTCAAAACTTTGTGTAACACCATAAAAATCGGTATTATACCCGTGCAATTTGCCATTTTTATTTACTATAGTATTTACACTTTTTAAAATTTTAGCCTCATCGTGAATAACATCAATATATCGAATTATTTTTTCTTTAAACGGTGCGGTTACATTCATACCTTTGATTCCAAGTGATTTGAATAAAAATATAGCTTGTTCGGCATCTTTGGCAGCTACTCGCACATATGCAGCATCTTTGTGAGCATACCCAAACATTGCATTAAACATATTCGGACTCTTACTGTGTAACACGGGTTTACCTGTAACTGCAAATATCTGTGTTTGAGAGCTCATAGTATATTTTATATTACGCTTGTTTATATTATTTTGAATTCACTAATTTGTGTCAAAAATAGCTCATTTTTTTTACATACGTATAACGATACCGCCTTGTAAAACATATGGTTTTAGAATTCCTATTTCGGAACAAACTCCTATATGAGGACGAATAAACCATCGAACGCCAAACGGAATATACTGCAAATACGGCACATATCCTATAGGTGTGTTTGTAATATTAATTTCTGTAATTGCCGATGGCAGTTCTGAAAGCAGCAATGTATTATACTGTACGCCAAAATGCAACCCGGTATATAACAATAAATTTTCGAAATGTACAATATGAAACAAAGGTCGTAAACCTACATAATATTCTTTGTATAAAAAATGAATATCGGTAAAGGCTTGATTTGATTGCACCGTATATGGAACAGAATACAAACTACCTTGACTTTGCATATACCCTGCTTGAACTCCAAACGAATACCATGGGCGTATACTATAATCGGCAGCTACAGAAAACACTGGAGTATTTGTAATAGATGTATGGCTATGCTCGGTCATATATTTTTCTGAATATACAAACGAATGTGTTAATCCAATGCCTAAACCCATACTGTACATCCATCTATATTCAACTTCATGAGTAAAAAAAGCAGGTTCTTTATATGATTCGTTTGTAAATACAAATTGTCGAGGTTTTGAATACGATGGTTTATTGCGATATTGCATACTTATGCCAACAGAAAAAGGTGGTACCGAAAAACCCGAAGGAATTGAAAGATTGTATACACCATACATTTGTGCATATATAGTAAATCTACAAGGAGCTGCACCAAATTGCAGAAAACCGCCGGGAGCAACTATAAGTGCTTTTCCATTTGAAACTACAATACTATCGGGTTTCGAAGGATTATCAAATGTATATCTTCGCTCAAATTCCGACCAGGTAATACCGTTTTTTAAACTAAACCCATAGCGTATTCGTTCCGATTGTTTTGCTCTAAAACCAAGATGAAATTCGGAAGTTACCATGTGAAACCGCCCCGAATCCTTAGGTAATTGTATAAAACTTTCAGCCGCAATTCCTTGCCCGTATCCTGCATATATGCCACAACCCGTACGAGGATTCCACAACGAATAATACCCAACAGACTGCTGATACGATCCATGCGACTCAACATCAAGCGTTGCCTTAGAATACAAGGCTATGTGAGGTGTTATGGCATGTGCTACCGAAAGTGATGCTGCAGGTACCGGCATTTGCACTGCTCCGGACACTACTGTTTCGTGTGTTTGTTCAAGAAGCGGTACTTCGGTAAGCACCGAATTAATTACACACGATTGCATAACACAAACAATTATATAAAAAACAACTATTTTTTTCACTCTTATTTTTCTGTTTTAGAAATACCAAACAAACGTTTTGAATATGTCTGAACTATTTCATTTACATCGTCGGAAACCTTACTTACATATATTCCAACACAAAACAAAATACACAGAATTATGCTTTTTACAGCAATATTTACAAGCACAAGTGAATGTTCAGGAATACAATACGTAATACCAACTGCAACTGCGGCTATACTTAGTATGAATATATGTTTGCATGAATAGGGCTGCAAATTATAGGATTTTTTAACATATATATAGCTTGCGATATTGTATAACAATTTAGCAATAAACGATGCCAATGCTGCACCTGTAATGCCATACAATGGGATACACACAAGATTTAATACAATAATAGCAACTATTAATACTCCGGTAAATACCGAAAGAGATTTATATTTAGGAGAAGCTCCTAAAATTATATTATTTAATCCCGATGCCATATCGGACAAATAAAAAAGTCCAATCCAAATTATAACCCACGTACCGGGTTTATAACTTTGGGGGATAATGTAAAAAATATAGTCAATATTTACAATAATTCCTGCGAACACTAATATTCCAATAATTAATTGGGTAATTGTACTTTTAGTATATAATTGTGCTATTTGTTCCATATCATTTCGTTTCCATGCTTCAGCTACTAATGTAGACGCAATTTTAAGTAAAGGACGTGATGGTAATATTATCATAGTTGAAAAATACGTACACGTTGCATAAATTCCCACTTGAGCTAAAGGATTATCTGTCAACATCTTCTCTATCATTATACGATCAATATTAAGAATAACAAAACCGGCAGCACTTATAAGCAAACCGTACATACTTACGCTTCTAATTTCTGCTCGCATGGGTTTATTAAGCATTCCGAAATCGGGCTTAATATGAAATTGTTTATCACTAATAAGTGCTACAATTATGTATACCAAAATACATCCATAACTTACAATATAACTATATACAAAAGCTTGAAAACTAATATATTCCCACACATACAGACCTATACAAAATAAAATACAGATACGTAAAGCAATTTCTTTAAGAAAAATACCACGGGTAGCATTAAACAATGCCTTATTATAAAAATCGAGGATATTAAAATATACTATAAAAATAAAAAGAGGTACAATAAGATAGGCATAGTGAGCAAATAAATTATTTTGAATAGAACTATTGCCTATAATAAGTGGATGTGCTACATAATATATTCCTATAAGTAAAATGCTTGCAATACTAACAATGAGTAAGGCAAAAAACAAAAACCCATTATGTTTTTGTTCGTCATTTCTAAAATATGGGAACAATCGATTAATAGTATGTAAAAACCCTGCCGATGCAAATTGAGCAAACAAAACACCATATGTTACAAGTAAACTGAGTAATCCTATTTCTTCTTGACTAAAAAATCGGGGCAGTAATAATGCACTTGTTACAAATCCTAAGGCAGCACCTACGTATACCCAGAGTGAACCAATAATAGACTGAGTGCGAACTATTCCCATACTACGAGAGTTTACAACGATCAAATGCATCGATAAACGAACCGGGCGTTGCATTCCATATTTTTACACCATTTGTTCGGGCATACGCCTGAATTTCGAAATACGAAGAAAATGCACACATAAATTTATGTAAAATTTCGTGTAATTTTCGTTTTTCGTACGATGTGGTATACATATGCTTAGCCTGTGCCGTTTGTTCGTCGTAAAAGTGTTTTTGAGTAAGATACACATCGTTGGTATCAGCCACATACAATTCGGTAAGCCACGAATGATCGGCACCTAAAATATACACTTCGTTATATTTTTGTCGAATCGCCATCATAAGTGCCGGAGTAAGAATATTGTGTGGTCGAGGCATTCCAATTCCGGTGTTAAAACACATATGTTTAAACCACGTAAATCCTTCGATAGGTGTTGCATTAAACCACACCATAGAAATATGAGTATTAGACAACAGAAATTGTTTCCAATATGTAGATTTTTTTGCAAAACTTGGAGCATATACATACACATCCCACGTGACTTTAGCTATATTTGAGAACAATGTTGTTTGTTCTTGTTTCATATGCTCGGGGGCATTGTCTTGCCATAATTCGGGAGCAAGTATTACATAAAAGCGAGGCTGAATAATTGTAAACCAAGGGGTATTTGCAAACATATTAACAGCACAGGCATCGGTTGCTCTAACAAATTGCTCATGTTGTTGCAAACTATTGGCAAGCGATGGCCCATTGCCTAAAATTACACATGAATTGTGTAATTTAAGTTTGGGTATTCCGCCATGTATTTTCGACAAAAACACAATACGAATACTACTTACCAGTGTCTGTATTAAATTTTGTAATACCGATTGTATGCGTATTGCTATGCGAATCATACGTTAGTCTACTTTTGTTTGTGTTGATTGTTGTGCAATAAATTTTTTTGTTTCGAAAAATAAAATTGCTAACAAAGCAAGAATTAACAATAACGAACCAACTAATGAAATGGTATTTCCTACTGTATACATTGTAGGTTCAAATTTAAAATCTATTGTATGTTCACCTTCGGGAATTTCGAGTCCACGAAGCACATAATTTGTTCTAAAATGAGGTACTTGCTTACCATCTATATATGCATTCCATCCTTTATCATAAAAAATTTCGGAAAATACTGCAACACCTTTTTTGCTTGATTTAGAAGTATATACCAAATGATTAGGTGCGTAACTTTGGAGAGAAATTACCGATAAACTATCCACGTTAAACACCGTATCGCTCAACAGGTCTTTATATCGCACATCAACAAAAGCTTGTATTTTTGGATTAAATTTCTCCAAAGCAGCAATTTCGGCATCGGCATTCGGCACTATAGAAATATTCGTTACAAACCACGCATTTCCTAAAGCTTCAGGATTTAATTGAGCAATTGGTTGTTGAGCCTGCTCATTAGGATTTGATTTGGGAGGTTCAACAATAAAATATTTTGTATTAAGCATATTATATACATTCATATTCATTTTGCTTAAATGAAAATCTATTAATTCTTGATACCGTTTCATTTTTGCACCATGATACCCACCTATTGATTTATGATAATATGAAGTTCCGGCATCATTAAACGGACTCACCGTTAAATTCATTACCCTAAAATTTGGGTCTTTATCAGCTAAAATTTGCACATCGGCAGCTGTTTTAGGGAATGGATTATTTACAGAGCGTTTTGCTACAAAATCTTGTTCGTTCAAATAGCGTTTGTTTACACCCCACATATCCATATATGTTAATACTGCAATTATAGCAATAGCAACAATAACTTTGAGTTTTTTATAATATACTGCTGTTAATACCCCAAATGTAGCACACACAAAAAACAATGTTCGCCAAATATCGCCGTATAACATGCTTTTACGGTCGTTACGCAATGCATCGAGAATCCATTCGGGTAGCATTTGAGTATCGTACTGTCCGCTAAAATCGTAAATACCACCTACGGTAACTAATAAAATCAAAAGCAAACCACCGGTAACAGCCAACGAAATTTTTAATTTTTTAAATGCTTCTGCCCTACTGTCTTCATCGGTAAAAAACCGTTTAAGAGCAAACACAGCAAGCAGTGGCATAGCAAATTGTGCTATAATTAATATCATTGACACTGTTCGAAATTTGTTATATCCTGGGAAATGGTCTAAAAACAAGTCGGTTAAACCCATAAAGTTTCTTCCCCACGCCAACAAAATAGAAAATATGGTAATAGTTAACAACCACCACTTAATACTGCCTTGCACATACAACAACCCAAATATAAACAAAAACACCACTATAGCACCTATATATACCGGTCCCGATGTAGAACTTTGCTCGCCCCAATACAACGGCATATTTTTAATTACTTGATTTGCACGAGGCACATTGTTTTGTTTGAGTGTTTTATATGTTTCGGAATCTTCGGTAAGCGACCCGTTCGACGCACCACCTTTGAAATTTGGAATAAACAAATTAAATGTTTCATCTTTTCCATAACTCCAAGCCGTAGCATAATCTTTATCGAGACCTTTGGTTTTATTTTCTTTATCGTGTGTTAACTCCGATTTGCCTCGCATAGAATCTTTACCATAATCGTATGTCATGTATAAACTACCAAAATTAGCGGCAACAGCCAACAAAGCTCCAACCAAAAGAAACGCTGAAGGTTTAACAAATTGTTGCATAATTGCTTTTGCACGAATTGCATCATAGGCTTGAAATCCAACAAAGACTATCAACATGAGCATAGTGTAATAGGTAATTTGCAAGTGATTAATTAAAATTTGCAAAGCCAAAAACAAACTAAACACTATAGTACCCAACAACAATTTTGATCGATATGCAGCAATTACCCCAGCAATTACTAATGGCATATATCCAAGTGCAATTGCTTTTGTAATATGTCCTGCTTCAATAATTATAAAAAAATATGAAGAAAACCCATAAAACAGAGCCCCTAGCATACTTAACCACAGAGGAACATTAAGAAGAAGTAAGGCAAGGAAAAATCCTAAAAAATACATAAATGCAATCATATACGGAGTTTCGTGACTCGTATTGAATATACGATGAATAAACGTAGTTAAGTTGTCGTACGAAGTATGTATTAAATATGCCGGCATGCCACTAAACATACTATTGGTCCACAACGTTTGCTCACCTGTTTTTTCTTTAAAATCGGTAATTTCTTTGGACATACCTTTATATTGCATAACGTCGTGCGAACTCAATTGCTTATTCTCGAAAATAGGAGAAAAATACACAAGAATAGAAACAAAAAACAATGCAATAATTGCGACGCTCTGAATTAGGGGTTTGAAATTAAATGTTTTCATGATTTGCATTTTTATAAAAAAAGCCTAAAATATAAGTATTTCAGGCTTTTTCTGTATTGTTTTATATACTTATACTTTCATTATATCTGCTTCTTTTGCAACAACCTTTTCATCGATTTTTACAATTGTAGCATCTGTTATTTTTTGAATTTCTGCTTCTTTGTCTTTAGCAACATCTTCGGCTAAGCCGTCTTTTTGCAATTTTTTAAGCATTTCGTTAGCATCACGACGTATATTACGAACACTTACTTTAGCTGTTTCAGCTTCAGTTTTTACTTGTTTCACCAAATCTTTACGTCGTTCTTCGGTTAATATAGGAATAGATATTCGAATAATTGAACCATCGTTTACCGGTGTTAATCCCAAATTAGCAGCCAATATAGCCTTTTCTATTGGGTCTATCATTTTCTTCTCCCATGGTTGTACAATTAGCGTTCGCGGATCGGGAGTATTTACCGTAGCAACCTGACTCAATGGTGTAAGTGCCCCGTAATAATCAACTTTAACCGTTTCTAACATTACCGGCGATGCTTTACCGGCACGCAATTTCGATAATTCTACATCTAAACGATGCAACGGAGAATTCATTCGTTCTCGTGTATCTTCCAAAATTAATTCTACTTCTTCTTCCATGTTTTTTATTTTGTAAAAAAATGTATATTTGATGTGTACAAAAATACATAAAATTCCGAATTATAAAATATCTATAGTACTAATAAAAAATACCTCTCACAAAATGAAAACTATACTTATTTCTCTTGTAATTACTGCTGTACTTGGTTTGTTTGCATGCAAAACTAAAGATACTCCTACCTATTTTGATGTTATAACTACTTCAAAAGACGAAGCTCTTATACAAAGTTTATTCGATGATGCTCAAAACGAAGCTGAGAAAGAACATGTTGGTAGTCAAGACGATGCGTTAAAACAAGATTCTACCGATAGTGTTATAGTTACCGTTGATGGCGGCGACAATGGCTTTGCCGATACTGCATGGACAATAACTATTGATTACGGCGATGGATATACCAACAAATATGGTTGGGTTAAAAAAGGTAAAATTGTAATTGCGGTTACCGGTTTTTATCGTTCCAAAGGGTCAAAACGAATCATGACGTTCGACAATTATTTTGTAAATAATCATAAAGTAGAAGGCGTTCACGAAGTAGAAAATACAGGTTTTGACTCAACTACCATGGCATATACATTTGATGTTAACGTAACTAACGGAAAACTAACATTATCTGACGGGAATATTATAACTTGGGATTCACAAAGAACTCGTTCGTGGACCAAAGGATATGACACACCTTTGATTATAATTGACGATGAATACAGTATTACCGGCGAAGCTCATGGAGTAAATTCCGAAGGAAAAGCATTTACAAAAACTATCATGCAACCACTTGTAATTCGTCCGTTATGTCAATTTATTCAACAAGGTTTAGTAGACATAGCTGTAGAGGGTGAACATATGGCAAATGTAAATTATAGTTATGGTTACGTAAACAACCAAACCTGCGACAACGAAGCTCAAATAAGCACAAAAAATAATACATTTACTATTGACTTACAACGGTAACACTACTATATGCTCATGATTACAGAAAAAGTAATTATATTAACACAAAATCCTCATATAGTAGAACGAATTATTCGCTGTGGTATTGACGAACCTATATGTCATATTCGCACTACGCACGAATTATATAGTAATATCGATAATGCATTTCTGCTTTTGGTTGATATAAGCATGTCGGTATACGCCAAAGATTTAGTGTTCGAAGGGTCTAAAAAAATACTTATAGTTCCATCGGAACGTGAAATACGCATAGATTTATTACAAAAATTTGATGACTACATTTCACTTTCGGCAACAGATCAAATACTTGCATTACGACTCACTACGTATGTAGGTACAATTTTTCAATCGCGAAATCTTGCAAACAATCAAAATAAATACAAACAACTTGTAGAACAATCGGGCGATACAGTAATATTACTAGACAAACATGGTATAATGTGCGAAGTAAATTCACACGTATGTTCCGTTTCGGGATATTCTGACCATGAATTATTACAACATCATGTTAGTAAAATTTTTCCTGAATCTACATTTATAGAAAAGTTACACCCGGCCCTTCCTTCGGGTTCACTTGTCGAAACCCTTTTACACACCAAATTCGACAGTGTAAAACCAAAAGAAATTCGCATTTCAAAAATTATTTTAGAACAAGAACTTTACTATTTGGTAATAGCTCGCGACATTAGTGAACGCCTTAAATCTCTTAAAAAAATTGAAGACAGCGAAGAACGTTTCAGAACAGTTATAAAACATTCGCCAAATGGTATGATAATTTTTAAAAACGATACTATATCGTTTATCAATTTGGTAGGATTAAAAATTTTGGGAGGTACGTACGAAGATTTTATAGACCAATCGTTTTTTAGACTTGTTAGTCCCGCTCATAGAGCTGAATTACTGCAATTTATAAAAAAATCTACAAAACGCGACGAACCTATAAGTAAAGATGTTACATTTATAAATTTACAAAATAAAGAAGTATCGGTAAACCTTAATTGTGTTCCTATTGACATTCAAGGTGAGATACATTATTTTATAATTTTTCAGGATTTAACTGAACTTAAACGAACACAATACGACTTAGAAACTAAAGATTTACGCCTTCGCGAAATTCAAAAAATTGCAAAATTAGGACACTACGAAAACAATATAATTAAAAACAATTTATATTGGTCTGACGAAGTATACAAAATTTATGGTGTTACACAACAAGACTTTTTTCCTACCTATGCCAAAATTTTGGAATTTGTTCATCCCGATGACCGCGAAACAGTTCGAAAGGCATATGAAACATCGCTTAAAACACGCGAACCATACGAAATAGTTCATAGAATTCAATTAACTAACGGAACCACAAAATATATAAACGAAACCTGTAGTACCATTTATGACCAAAACGGCACTCCTGTGCGTTCACTGGGAACAGTTATGGATATTACTCATACTATAAGAACCGAAAAAGCACTCCAACAAACCGAAGAAAAATTCAGATTATTGTTCGAAAATCTCGATGAACCGTTTTTAATTTGTAAACCTACATTCAACAGCGACGGCTCTGTTGCCGATTTTGTGATTTCGGAACTTAATCCTGCGTGTAAAAAATTATTTAGAGGCAATTATATTGAAGTTAAAGACCATACCATTGGCGAAATTTTTTACGAACCCGAAGTATGGATCGAAAAATATACCTATGCATATGAACATTCAGAAACTATTACATTTCGAAAATACAGTACCGATTTACATAAATATTTAGATGTAGTTTTGTTTCCGGTAATTGGTAAAAAACAAATAGCCGGTATTTATTCAGATGTTACCGAGAAAGTATATTCCGAAAATCAGTTGAAACAACTTACAGCTCGATTGCAAAAAATACAAGAGTATGCTAAAATTGGATTCTACGATGTTCACATAGTTACCCACAAATCGATGTGGAGCGATGTTATGATTCAAATATTTGAATACAGCAAAAAAGATAAACCTTCATTTGAACTGTATTTACAACGAATTCACCCCGACGACCAAGAATTTGTAAGGAATACATACTCCAATAGTATTAAACAACACAAAACTTATGTAACACTCGAATATCGATTATTATTTAATGACGGGCGCATAAAATACATATACACAGAATTTTACAACACATTCGAAGGAAAAACCTGTTTGCATACCGAAGGGTGGTTGCAAGATATAACAGATCTTAAAAAAGCTATTTCGGCACTCCGCGAAAGCGAAGAAAAACTACGAATGGTAACCTCGGGAACACAACTCGGATTATGGGAATGGGATTTATATAACAAAGATTTTTTAATAGACGAAACCGGTTCACAAATGTTAGGCTACAAGCCCGAAGAATTATGGGGCGACGATGCTATATATTTGGATTTAGTAAATCCCGAAGATAAAGAAAACATTGAAAAAAATCTTAAAAAATTCTGGCAAAAATCTAATCATTTATTTAATGCTGAATTTCGAGTTCTTATGAAAAATGGACGATACAAATGGATATCGTGCGTAGGTATTTCGTCGGAATTTAAAATGGGGAAAGTAAGCAAAATGATAGGCTTCAATCAAGATATTTCGTTACGAAAAAAAGCCGAAGAAGACTTGCGAGACAGCGAAAACAAATTTCGTAGAATTTTTGAAATAGAAAACGATAGTCTATTCCTTGCCGATAGTAATACCGGAGAAATATTAGAAACTAATCAAGCTGCTGTTAAACTTTACGGTTATTCCCGCAAAGAACTTTTGGGGCGAAATTTTCATGAACTTTCGTTGAACCCTTCGAATGTAATGACTTTAATACACAGACAAAAACAACGTGTTGATTCTGAAATTGCTGTGAGCAAACATGGTATACAATGCCCTATCGAAATTAGTTTTGCTTATTTTACATGGAAAGGCAAAGAGGTGTTTTTAGCTGCAGTTCGCGACGTATCAGAACGCCGAAGAGTTGAACAAGAATTACGTTCGGCAAAAGAAAAAGCTGAAGAAAGCGATAGATTAAAATCAGCATTCTTGGCAAATATGAGTCACGAAATTAGGACACCTCTCAATGCTATTGTAGGTTTTTCGCGATTACTTGCCCGTAAAAATTACGATCAAGACAAACGTAAAATTTTTATCGACGATATTCAATCTAATTCAAATCAGCTACTTACTATAATTAACGACATTTTAGATATTTCGAAAATCGAAAGTGGGCAATTTATACTAAATCCAACACCGGTATGCATAAACAAAATTTTGCAAGAAGTATACGATACCATGCAACTACAAATAAAAGATAAGGATGTATTGCTCTTTTGCGAAAAACCTCTCCCCGATACTGATGTTACAATTACCGTAGACGAAGTTCGACTAAAACAAATTTTAACTAATTTGCTCAATAATGCCATTAAATTTACCGAACATGGATATATTCATTTTGGCTATAAATCTATTGATGCCAAATATTTATTATTTTTTGTTCGCGATACCGGTATTGGAATTGCTCCCGAAAAGCACGCTATAATATTTGAACATTTTCGACAAGAAGACGATACTACAACCCGTAGATATGGCGGTACAGGCTTAGGATTATCTATTTCGAAAAAACTTATTGAATTAATGGGGGGTACAATTTGGGTAGAATCTGAGAAAAATAAAGGTGCTCAATTCTTTATTAACGTACCTATAATTCGTAGCATATACGAATCGGTAGACTTTGAAAAACAAACATACGATGATATAGACCATACCGCATTCAATGGCGAAACAATTTTAGTAGTTGATGATCACACAAGTTCTTTTATATTTATTTCGGAAATGCTCGAAAACGAGAATGTGCAAGTAATTCAGGCTACAAGTGGAGAACAAGCGGTGGAAATTTGCAACAATATACCAAGTATTCAATTAGTACTTATGGATATACAAATGAGTGGCGTTTCGGGTGTTGATGCTATGAAACAAATTAAAGCAGTACATCCATCAATTCCTGTTGTAGCACAAACAGCGTTTGCTCAAAAAGGCGATAGAGAACGATTTATGGTACAAGGATTCGACGATTATATAACTAAACCCTTAGACGAACAGGAATTGCAAACAATTTTTACTCGGTTTCTTACTCGAAATTAATACGCTCGTTCGTTACGTCCTTCAATATAATTTAAAAATGCATTATTTACAGCTCTGTTTCCTCCGGGTGTAGGATAATTACCGGTAAAATACCAATCGCCTTTATGATTAGGGCAGGCTTTATGTAAATTTTCTACCGACTGAAAAATAATATCAATTTCGGCTGTTACATCTTCGGGAGTAAGCATTTGTGCTATTTTTTTACTTATTTGTTCGTCGGTAAACGGTGCATAAATTTCTTGTACATAATTTACAATTTCTTCTTTTGGCAAATGTCGTTGAGCTGCCGACTTATTGTAAACCGAATTTATTATACCTTCTTGTTTGGTTTCTTTTAACAATGCAATTGCAGCATTAAATGCACACAAATCGCCCAATTTAGCCATATCTATACCATAACAGTCGGGATACCGTATTTGGGGAGCCGACGATACTATGATAATTTTTTTAGGATGCAATCGGTTTAAAATTTTAAAAATACTCTTTTTAAGAGTTGTTCCACGAACTATAGAATCGTCTATAACTACCAAATTATCAGATGGTTTTACAATACCATACGTTACATCGTATACGTGACCAACCAAATCGTCGCGACTTTTATCTTCGGTAATAAATGTTCGCAATTTAACATCTTTAATTGCTAATTTTTCGCTGCGTGGTCGCATAGCAAGTATATCTGCTAGTAATTCGGGTGTTAAATTTCCTGATTTCTGCAATTCAAGAATTTTTGTTTGCTTAATTGAATCTATATAATCCTGCATACCTTTAATCATTCCATAAAATGCAGATTCTGCAGTATTTGGAATAAATGAAAGTACGGTATGTTCAATATCATGCGAAACCGACTCTAAAATTTGAGGAACTACAAATTCACCTAATTTTTTTCGCTCTTTATAAATATCGATATCGCTACCTCGCGAAAAATAAATACGTTCAAACGAACACGCACGATTTTCTTGTTGTTCACGAATTAATTCGTTTACAATTGTACCATCGCGTTTTACAACTAATATATGCCCCGGTTCTAATTCTTTTACATCATCTACTCCAACATTAAATACTGTTTGAATTACCGGTCGTTCTGAAGCAGCAACAACCACCTCGTCGTTGGCAAAATAAAAAGCCGGACGAATACCTGAAGGGTCGCGAGTAATAAACGAATCGCCATGACCAATAATTCCGGCAATTACATACCCGCCATCCCAATATTTAGATGCTTCGCGAAGTACGTTTGGAACATTTATATTGTGCGAAATTGCATCTGAAATTTGCACATTATTTTTTCCTGCAGCTTTATATTCAGCAAATAATTTTTGATTTTCTCTATCTAAAAAATGTCCGATTTTTTCTAAAATTGTAACTATATCGGTATACCCTCGCGGGTGTTGTCCTAATTCAATAAGTTTATTAAATAATTCATCCATATTGGCAAGATTAAAATTTCCTGCCAACATAAGATTTCGTGTTTTCCAATTATTTTCTCTACTTACAGGATGAGTATTGGCTATATCGTTGCCCCCAAATGTACCATAGCGTAAATGTCCCAAATAAATATCGGCAGCAAACGGAGTATTCTGTTGTATCCAATGAGCATCTTTAAGTAATTCGGGCTTTGTTTTTTGAATTTCAATATACGGACTATTAATAGTGTTGAAAATTTTGGCTATAGGAGAGTTTTTATTTGAGCGAATTCGAGTTAAATATTCGGTTCCCGGCTTGGCATCGAGTTTACAAAAAGCAATACCGGCACCATCTTGTCCTCTATTGTGCTGTTTTTCCATGAGCAAATACAGTTTGTTTAACCCGTATTTCCATGTTCCATACTTTGCTTGATAATATTCGAGAGGTTTGAGTAATCGAATAAATGCTATACCGCATTCATGTTTAATAGAATCGCTCATTGTAGAATAATTTGTAACATATACATGGCAAATGTAAACTTTTTTTTTAAGTGGTAATCCAAGTATTTTTACTATTTTTTTAAGATTTTATGTAAAATTACACTACCAATCATACCAAACACAGTACATAATTTAAAGCTTGGGAATTTGTTTATAAATAGACTATATACGTTTGCATGTAACATTCTCTTAATAAAATAAGTTATTTTTGCAAAGCATATACACAATACATACAATAGTTTTTTGTTTATACAAATTACTGTCTTATTAAGATACTTGTTAAAAAATATAGTACAATGAAACGCTTACAATTTATACTCCTCATAAATATTTTATTTCATGCACTATGTATGGCACAACAACCTACGCCAGGCTTGAAAATGGGAAATCAAATAGGAAATATTGCCCCAAATATAGAATTGCCCGGAATCAACGGTACCGTAATAGATTTATACTCATTACGCGGTAAAGTTGTATTAATAGATTTTTGGGCATCGTGGTGTGGCCCGTGTAGAGCTGAAAATCCAAATTTAGTAAACAATTACAACCAATTCAAAAATGCTGCATTTACCATAGGTTCTGAGTTTGAAATATTTAGTGTATCTATCGACACAAATCCATCATCGTGGCAAGCAGCTATAGAACGCGACCAACTCAATTGGCCTATGCACGTAATAGACACCAAGGCTTGGTATAGTCCATATTTAGTTGTATATGGCATACACGGAATTCCTTCTAATTTTTTAGTAAATGCAGACGGGGTAATAGTTGCCAAAAATTTACGAGGAGCTGCACTACAACAAACATTGCAATTGTATGTAACAAAATAAACTCCTTCGGGATTATGAAATTTATTATTTCTACTCATACATCTTGGTTTGGTTAAGAGCAAATATGTAAAACTGTTTATGTTTTAAAATCGCAACGCGAAAGCATTTTCGCTAAAGCGAAGAGGTAAAGGTTGGTGCGGGGGCGGAGGTGGTTAGTCTTCTTTCTGTTCTGTTGATATTTTATAACCTATTCGGGGTCTGTTTTTTTGTTCTAATTCTTGTTGTTTTATTGCTTCAAATTGTTTGATGTATTCAAAAATCAACATAATATTTTCGTCATATTCCATTAATTTTTTATCTACATTTTCTAATCGGTTAAATAGTTCTCTATTATCCTCAAAAACCCTACGTAACATTACAAATGTCCGCATAATTGCAATATTAATATCTATTGCTTTTTTACTTTTTAATACGCTTGATAACATGGCAACTCCAGTTTCTGTAAATGCAAACGGCATTGCACCACCAAGTACTTGTTTGGAAGGTATCACATTTTGTGATACCATGTAATCAATCTCATTATCATTAAGTATAAACATAAAATCATCAGGAAAACGATCTATATTACGTCTTACAGCTTGTTTTAAAACTCTTGTTTCTATTTCAAATAATTCGGCTAAATGAATATCTAAAATCACTTTTTCATTTCGCAACAAAAGTATTTTCTGTGCTATTCTTTCTGTAGGTAAAATTGATGTTGACATACTATAATATTTTTTACAAAATTACAATTTTATTTAATCGGGTGATATATCTGCAATGCACTTTGCAAAGCTTCTACATTTGTTTGTTTATATCGTTCGGTAGAACTCGGATATTTATGTCCGGCAAAGCTTTTAACTATTCTTAGGTCGTTGCCGGTTTGTAAAAACAGATTGCTTTATAAAAAACACAAAAGCCCACATTTTCAGGCTTTATTTTTTATCACCTCACATATCCTATCAGTATGCGTAGCTCCTGACAGCGTTTATCATATATGTGTAGTATGGTAGATTTTTTTTTTAATAGCTTGCAGCAAGCACGGTGTATAGTCATCCGATGAATTTCTTACAAAACACATCGGTTTTTGGGAATATATAGTCCTTTGGTACATATTCATCGGATGACTTGGGTGTAACTTGTATGCTACACACTACTAAAATCAAGCTTTCCGAATATGAGTTTATCTCGCTTCAGCGGAGAAGTTTAGCGTAGAGTGGGAGGTAGATGGCAAGAAGTATTTTTTAATATCCATTCATTTTCATTCAATGAATTATTATATTTGCAACGCACACCAATACATACATAATGACATATACACAAAGATTTTATTCCCGTAAATCTATTCGATTGCGCGGATACGATTATTCGCACCAAGGATTGTATTTTATTACAATTTGCACACAAAACCGTGCATGTTTATTTGGTTTTATTGAACATAGTTCAATGATGTTAAATGATTCGGGGATAATAGTTCAAGATCAATGGTTACGAATGCCACAACGATTTCCCAATATTGTTTTACATGAATATATTATTATGCCCAATCATATACACGTAATTTTGGAAATTGTATCCACCGTAGGGGCGCCCCTTGTGGTCGCCCTTGATAATAAAAATATTGATACCCATGATAATAAAACCATGGTCGCCAATGAATATATGAATCCACATGGATATGCCCATAAAAACATTTTCACCCAAAATCAAAAATATCAATCGGAACAATTAGGGCAACCACAAGGGATTGCCCCTACAAATACCATTGGTGATATTATTGGGGCATTTAAATCCATAACAACACATGAATATATTCGCGGTGTTACAAATAAACATTGGAAACCCTTTGATGGAAAATTATGGCAACGTAATTACTACGAACACATCATCCGAAATGAACAATCATATCTCCGTATTATGGAATATATTATTCAGAACCCTAACAGATGGAAAGATGATAGGTTTTATCTTTAAACCAAAATTACACTTAGTGAGGATGTGAATACTACCCAAAATATTTGCAACATATAGCCTACTATGGTTTTTGATGAGAATTCACGCCCTGACAACATCGATGTTATTGGACGTTACGAACGTGATGAAATGATACCTTCGGTTGAAGCTGCTAAAAAAATTGCTAAAATTCTTAATACTACCGTTGGTTATTTACTTGGCGAAACCGAAACTACCAACGTATTTAAAAACCCCGATATGCTTAAACGCCTTAACGAAATTGATAAAATGGAAGACACCGACAAAGGACACATTCTATCGGTTATTGACGGTTTTATTAAATCTATTAAACTTAAAAATATTGCGGCGTTTTAACCAAGCAATCGAGCTTTATTATTAAATTTAATCATATAATAATCTTATTTGGTATCTTCAATAGAGGCATATCTTTAACACCTAAAGCATTCCCTATTATTTGTAAAATTTCATATTCTTCTACAGTTGTTGGCGGTAATTCTTTTAATCTATTTACTCTATTAAAATGAGGCAATACAGGTAATTTCGTTTTATAAATAATACCTGATTGAGTTGTTATAATTGTAACTTTTGTTTGATTTTCACTGATTGGTATTAAATGTAATTGATAAGTAGCATGATAAACATGTGGTTCATTCTTTTTATTAAAATAAACTTTTGATTTACATTTATGCCATGTAGAAAATTCTTCTAATATAAAATCATTATAATTTGCAGGATTATCAAATATTTCTGTAATTAATACACGCTCTTTACTAGCTAAACTTAAACCATAAAATTCTTGGTGACTAAAATTTTGTTTAATAATTGTTTTAAGACTATCTATATTACAAGTATAAACATATTCAATAGGATTTTTTATAGATAATTCTATTTTTTTTTCCGAATTACACCCCCCTATAAAAAAAATTATAAAATTTAGTAAAGATAAAAACATAATTTTTTTAAAAATTAAATTCAGTTTCATACATTATTACTACTCTATAATTATTGGAGTTTGCACATTCGTATTATCTGCAGGTTGTGCTTCAAAACAATCAGATTGTGTGTTTTCTGTTTGTTTTTTAACTCCAAATACCGTAACTGTTGGTAATAATATCACTTCTGTCACCCCTTGGTCTTTCATTTCTTTGGCTTCATAATATGCAGTCCTTACCTTTTCTACAGATCTATCAAACTCTTCACTTCTTACCATTCCCCACAAAGTAACTTCTCCAATAAAATGAGCTAATCCTTTTGTCGGATATTCATACCAACTTAACCCACTCCATGATTGCCAATTATGAGTTGGAGCATCTTCATCAGATATTGAATGCAATGCCATTCCTAATTCTCCTAAAGCTTCTACTTCATCACTTGTTTGTAAATATTTATTAGTTTTTTCGTTAATAAATTCTCTTTGTTTTTGTTGTGCACTTTCAATAGTTTGGGTTCCATCTCTCATAGAATGCATAAATGAGAATTGAGGAGCTTGATAAGGTTCAGCATCAGTTTTAATACTTGCTTGAATGAGTGCATCAACTTCTTCAGCTGTCATTAATCCAGTTTTAATTTCATTTTTAAAAGCAGTTCTAATAATTCGTTCATGAACCCAACCCGGCCATTTTCCTTCAGGATCTTCAAATGAAATAGGGTTATTAAAAAATACACTATATGGAGAAATATCAGGACCTTTTTTAAATTCTGGATCGGGGCAAGGTCTTCTACCTAATCTTGAATCATACCCATAATCACCAAAAGATAACCAATTCCCCTCCCCATAAATCTCATCATCTTTTACTTGCCCATTAAACCCAAACTTATACTCATACAACATCCTCATCGAACTCATATGCAATACTATTAGAATTCTTGTATTATCAGGCGACCATACTTTGGACTTATAACTTCGTCGTGTATAGTTTTCAAATGTTTATATTGTGCTTGATTGCTGAATCGCAATGTATAGGTATAGGTTCCGGGCGATAATCTTCGTCCTGCGGCATCGGTTACATCCCATACTACCTCAAGTGAATTAGTGCCTATGTGTACTTGCGATACAGTATGTACCGGTATAGTATGCACCAATTTACCATCGCTTGCATATATGTGTATATACATATACTCGGGCACAACGCTTCCGGTAAGTATCCATCGAAATGTAGTATTTTCTTTACATGGATTCGGAAAGTTATACAATACCGATATTTTTGATTCTATATCAACCACAAACAATACGGTGTAGGGTTCTATTCCCGATACATTGTTACTTTTATCTTTGGCTTCTACACTTAAAATATAACTGCCATTTTCGATAAATTCGGGAGTAAATAGGGCGTAACACATATTATTTTGGGCTGTAGCAGGTACAAATCGTAAATTTGCACCCGAAAAATAATACGGTGTCGACACTCCTGTTTGTACATTAACTATATGTACTGTAAATACCGATGTGTCTTGCAATAGTAAATACTGGTTTTCGTCATATAAGCGAATAAGTATTGTAGGTGTAGCCGATATATAATCGCCATTTGATATATGCCTACTGTCTACAGTAACATCTAATACAGGCTTAGTTTTATCTGTATTTACATAAAAACGTGCATATACGGTGTTATTATTCCTATTTGATTCCAGTTGGTCGTAATTGCCGGTAAGTGGGTCTATTGTATTCCACTCTATTCGCACGGTATAAGCTCCCGATAAACCTACGGTGCTGTACGCTAATTGGTCGTACATATATTGTTGAGCCAATGCCGGTGCTATACGTTTGTATGTTTGAGTTATAATTTCATTGCTTTCTGAACGTATTTCGTACAATATAAGTACACTATCCAAATCGGTATACGATACATTCTGTGCCGATACTTGTATTCTCAAGCTATCGCCTTGTTGTAAGGTATCGTTGTATACTGTAAATAGGTGTGTAGGTGTTACTGCTATTTCTCCCACCGGATCGTAGTATACTTTCCAGTAATTAAGATGCGGAGGGGTACGCAATAAATTATCTTGCGTATAATTTTCTAATTCTACATATGGAAACAATGATCCGTTGACAAGAGTATCGAGCCTATCGTGATTTACTGTTGAAGATTTTATAGCACTATACACTTCGTTGTTTGCCGTTAGAGCTTTTAGAGTATACTGTGCTATTTCGCCTGGAACAGTTTCTATATCCCACACAAACTCCTGAAAATGATTAGAAGGTCCTATTTTTGTTGATTTTTGATTTCCTTCGAAATAATTAGATACTACATTTGCCGATTGAGTAATAAAATCGATATTGTTTACCCCAACAGTTTCTTTGGTATAGGTTGTATCTCCTTTTTTGGCAAATAAAATATACGGATACGAATCGGCGGTAGTTCTATGAAGTTTCGCTCCTAACGAATCGAAAACTTGTCGCAAATCTTCTTCCCACAACGAAAAATATGTGTTTTGATAACTAAAAGCTAAAATATAATTTCCTTCCGGAATCGAATCTCTTATAAATTTAAGCATATTTGCCCTATAACTTGCATTGTTGGTTACATATACAAACAAACGCGATACAACACTATAATTAGTATTGTAATTAAAATGTCCGTAATTTGCTTGTTGTGCATACCACGGTAATAAGGTAATAGAATCCATTACAGCAATATGAATAGCGTTTACCCAAGCTCCACTCGAACCATATTTAACACCATCTATTAAAAATAAAGTTTGTGTATAATCTCCTAAAGTTCCTGTGTTACTACATGTAACAACACGAGGCACTGTAAAATAGGAATAGTCATTTTGAAACTCGTTAAAATTCATATACGATAATCTATTCCAAATAAATTGATGCGGATGTTTTTGAGCCCAACCATTGCGACCTTCTTCGTACACAAATGAATGTTCGTTCCATTTTATAGAATCGGCATTAGTAACCCTCCAAAAATATACTTTGTGTTCAATATAAGTAATGCCCGGATCCCATTGTATGGTTGCTCTGCCATTTGTTTGTATAGTTTGCGACACTTTAATAGGGCTATTGAATAGAGCTGAAGTATCAATTTCTATAATAATTGTAGCCGGAGGATTGTGAGGATCGATAGCCGACACGGTAAGTAACTGATTGTTTTGAGGAATAATAGCGTAATCTGGAGGGTAAACCGGTAACACATCTCGCGAACTTATAAAAAAATCGACTGTAGTTTCATTATTTATTTCATTATACTCATCTATTCTGAGCGAATCGTCAATTCTGGCATACAATGAATAACTGCCTGCTTCAAAATATTGTATGGGTAATACAAATCTGAATGTATCGCGTAAATAAAGCCCTTGTATCAAATGATTAATAACATAAGGCTCACCGGTTTGCGGAGTAAACACTACCCGCAAGTAGCATGAATCTTTGGTTGTGCGTCCGTTGTTACGCACTACAACATTCAACGTAAATTCTTCTAAATCATTGGTAACAAATCCGGGAGTTGTGAACATTGATGAGGGTTGTAATTCTAAATCGGGTTGCTGAAACGCCTGAACTTTAACCGCAGGATCTCCATGCAACATAAAACTCATAGTAGAATTTTTAATTTCTTGAACCGAACCATATTTATTATGAACCTCTTGCAGGGTCAATTGTACACTACTACCTATAGAGTTTCCATAATTATGTTTTGCAGTATTATTTATAAATGGCAGAGTAAAAATATTAAGATACGACGGGCTACCTAAATCTACATTGGCTATAAAACCTATACTACCTTTATTAGGTATAAGTGTCCATATTTCGCTAATTCCGGTAGAAGTTGTAAAAATATCTCCCGAATAACATGAATTTGCAATAATTAACGGATATTTTCCTTGATTACTAAAAAGCGAAGGATGGTCAATATTTTGGTCAAATCCTGCTCCCGAAGCATGTCCGAAGAAATTCAAAATAGAGGTTCCATTGTTCATATGTTCGCGAATTGCTTCTGGTTCAGTTTTTTCGAACACATCACTACTTTCTTTTAAATATGTATATACATCGGCACCAAAATACTCGCCTTCTAAACTTGTTTCGTAGGTTTTAAGATACGTTTTAAACAAACGTTTTTCACCTGCTGTGCTACCACCACCAAAATGGAGTACAGTTTTCATCCAAGGTGCCGGTATTTGCTTTTCGTGTTCCTCTACTTTACGTCTATAATACTCTATATCTGAATTAGTTTTTGCAGCTAATCGTCCAATAGCAGCATTCGACACCAAACTTTTTGCTTGTAAGTTTACAGTATACAACAAGTCTACAGCCGGATATCCCATACCGGGTATTAACGTGTTTGCATAATTCAACGCATTATTTCTAAAATGATCTAATTGATATCCTTTACCTATTAAAAAAATATTTTCAGCTTTTACTCCCCATGCTTGAGTAGCATATTGAATAAAATTATGTATTGCCATAGGATGCTTGTAAACACCATATCCAAACTGATTATAAATTTCATTAATATCAACAATTACAGCACTATGTCCCGAATTTGAACGATATGCTCTATATGAATTTGCTTGTGTCCATAAGGATGCATGTGTTATAATTACAAAATTACCCTGATTGGCAGCAGTGCTTAGATTGTGAAAAACTGATGCTGCTCCGGTTGTATTTTTAGTTTTTACCGTTACTATTTTAGGAACCTTCTGAAATGCATCGGGGTTTACAAAATAACACTGTACTTCCTTATACGGATTGGGCAACAATACCTGATACTTCGACCCGGACTTAGTTGCAACTATACGTTTATTGGTTTCGGGACAAAATAATACAGGAGCAGTGCCTCCATCGAAATTAGTAATTTCGAGTAAAAGAAAACTTCCTATGGGAACAACAGGAACCGTAAATGTAAACTGATTCGATGCTTCGAAATTGTAGGTGTGTGGATATGTTATTTGTAAATATGCAACACTGTTTTTATCGGCAGCTTTTCCATATCCAGCTATACTTTTAAATCGTATTCCGGTTGTTGCCGCAAGCGGTGTAGATAAGGTTAGATTTTTGTGTACCGCATTATATCCAGAATACGTAGTGTCAAACAACGGTACGCCCGCAGTAGTTTCAACAAATACATCGTGTCGGGTATCAGAGAATCCGCAAAATCCGAACTTAAGTGAATATGATCCTCCAGTACTTGCATAATGCGGTGTTGCAAGTATTTTTTCGCTTTTATCACCTATGTTGAAAAAATTATCACACCAGCCCTCTCCTTCGTAAAAATAGGGAGCATGCGTCGAAGGATTATAAACTGCATTATAATTCTGACGAATTGTTCGCTTACAATATGTGAGAGCTGTATACGAACCATAATTAGTATTTCGAGTAGTATCGTATCGGGGACTGGTAAGTGTATTGGCAAACGTTAAAAAATATGAAGCCGTATCGTTATATAAACTATAATCGGGATTCAATGGATTATGATTCAAATACATAGCAGTGTCGAGCCAGCCTGTATTTCGTCCGGGAGCGTAAAATTCAAAATAATCTTGAACATTAAATACAAAATCCGATTCGCCGCTTACGAACAAAGGTAACACTTTACCATTGTGAACTATTTGTAAATTTCGAGGATCAAAATCACCAACCGATATGCCATACGACACTAAATCGTTATAGGTAATTTTATAAATTCCTTCCGATGTTATAGGAATTCTATAATATTTTTGAGCATAATTTACCCAACTATTAGCATATTGTTGGGCAAAACCACTATATGAAAATAGATATATACAGAGAAAAAAAAATACTTTTTTCATGAAGAATCCTCCTGTAATCTCTATTGAATGCGTTATTATTTTTCTTGTATTATTTCCTCTTGTGAACGCACATCTTCAGATTCTATTTCATAAATACTTGTTCCGTCATCTTCTACAGTTTTTTTCTGTGTTTCAACTTCGGCTCGAATCTTATTAAATAATTCATCTTCGTATTCAATAGTAACTGCTACAATTTCGATTTTACGTTGGTATGCAGCCGATGGACTATATACCGACATCCATTTTTGTTTACGATCCGAAATAGCACTTACTTGCTCACCTGCACTTGTGTAAAACGTATCTTCTACCTTAATTTCACCTATAGGTTGATGTCCATATTTTAAGCTTCCATCTCCAGTTTTAGGTTCATTTTTCATGTATTGATTCAACACCCCATCGTGAAATTCGAAGAAAAAGTTTTGAATACACGAAATTCGTTTTTTTGCCACAATTTCGTTATATACAGTATTCCCAACTGGGCTGGCATAACCTTTAAACACAACAATTATATCTTGTCCGTCTTTCAATAATATTTCCATAAGTTGGGCAAACAAAAATAATCGCTCGTATTCTTTTTGCAAATCAGCAAAAAAAGTTTCTACGTTTTTCAAGTCATAATCATAGCGTTCGGGAGGAGAATTTTTGGTATACTCAATAACATATTCCTCTTTTTTAGCCATAAACTCTTGATACAATGACTCGTAATCTTTATCGGTAATTGTATCGCGCGAACGCGGATCTGGATGATCGTTATCAAAATACAAATAAATAGGAACCAAATCAGTAATACGGGCAACCGATTTGCGAACCAAAGGATGATAGTAAATATCGTTACTATATGCTTTACTTATCAGTCGTTCCGACTCTGTTCTGTTCGACACCCAATATGCTCTTAATGAATCGCGAGAATATTGATAATACAAATCATTATAACTAGAATTCATAGGAGTTCCAATATTTGCAGGAGCCGACCATTTATCGGTTTTTAAATTCCCTTTTGACGAAAATATATCAAATCCTCCCAAACTAGTATGCCATTCACTACTAAAATACAACAAAGAATCACGAGCATCATAAAATGGAGTAACCTCATCACCGGCAGTGTTCACATTGATACCACAATTTATAGGTTTTTCGAATGAACCATTTTCATTAATACGCGAATACCATATATCCATTCCACCGCGAGTACCTTTAGCATTTGATGCGAAAAACAGAATATCGCCGGTACCTGTTACCGCTAAATGAGGAGTTGTATTGCTAGTCCCTGGTTTATTTATTGTTGCAGGCAATTTTTCTATATTCGAAAAACTTGCTGTTTTAGGACTAAAACTTGCTTTATACAGAGCACAATTATAGCCTATACATTTACTAAAATAGGCTGTTTTACCGTTTCGAGTAAACGTAAGATTTCCAACATGAGCGTAAGGATCGTTAATAGATTCCTCTTGTCCTATATATTCCCATACACTATCGCGAATATACGCTTTTGAAATACGATTAATATAATTACTAAACACGTAAGACGTATCGGCCATTACAGTATCAATAGCACGCACACCACCAAAAAAGAAAATAGAGTCGTTAAATTGCATTGGACTATATTCGGCATACATTGAATTAATTTTGGAATTATCTATACGAGTTATGGGAAAATCGGTGTAAGCCACCACATCTTTCACTTTTTTACCACACACAGTAGTTTCGTGTTTGGCTTTTTTGGTGTAATAGTCATTTATTTTTCTATTAGCCTTATAAAACGCTGCAAATTCTTTAGAAGCTTGATCGTATTTACCCTGAAACTTCATCATTTCGGCATACCAATAATTTGCTAAACGAAATGTAATTGAATCTTCAGTAATAACTTTTTTATAATATTTTTCTGCATCAGGATAATTTTGATAGCTTCTACAAGCTTCGGCACATTTAAAACTAACTTCGGTATCGTCTTGATATGTTAACGCTTTAGCAAATGCTTGATGTGCACCATAAAAGTTTTTATTAGCTATACAACTATCGCCTAATGCTTTGTATGCTTCAAAAAACTGCTTTTTCCCCTGCGAAAACCCGGCATGAGAAATACATACCAATACAAATAGTACTAATGATATATGAATAAATCTCTTCATAAATGTGTGTATATGTTTATTATCTGAATGGGTCATTTATAATTCCTTCCGGATTAAGAATAATTGGTAATTTACAATTAATTAATTTTATAGAAATTTCGAAACTGTCTTTACCTACATTATTGGAGCTTTTCCATTTATTAGAATCGCTAAAACTGGAAACTGTAAGGTCATAACTAAATCCAAAATTCAACGTCCATTTGGTGCTTATAGGTTTATCGAACGCTAAACCAAAAATGAGAGCATCGCCAAATCGGTACCATGCTCCGGTATAGAATGCATCGAGCAGTGGAGTATGTTCGCCTAACGAAAATTTCACAAACGTTCCCGCATTCATTTCGTTATATTTTTTCTGATTCAAATATATAAAGCTGGGAAGCAATGAAATAGTAGTATTTATAGGATATACAGCATTTGCATTGAGTGAAAACCGACGATAATTACTTGGCGATTGTTCTGTTGCAAATCCACCACCACCCGAACCAGCCAAACGATGAAATGTAATACCTGCATTAATCGGAAAATCTTCGCGTATTTTAAATTCACCATTTAAACCCAAACCAAGGTCGGCATAAAGTTTTGATGTTTTTTCGAAATCTGTACCTGTTACAGCTTCACCGGTGTTTGGGTCAATTTGACCAGGCAACAAAACTTTGGTTTCATCTACACTTGTATGATTAAACATGATATCTAATCCGGTAGATAATTTGAAAAAACCGGGAATAATATCTTTGTGAAACGCAGGCATTATTTTAAGCATTGTATTTCCATAGCTAGTTTCGCCGGCATAATCGGCATTAATAAGTGCACCTATTCCCATTTCGCCCCCTGCTATTGAAAAAGCAGGTAATGGTTTATCGTACGACAACATAAATGAATTATACGTACTCCATTGTCCCTTAAAATTCGAAATAAATCGGTTATTGCAATCAATTAACCCGGATAATGCCGGATTAAAATATAACAGAGCTGCATCAAATTGAGAAAAATGTACGTCTTGCGAAAATACTGTTTGCACACTCAACATTAGAGTAAGGGTCAAACTAAAAGCTATTTTGTGAAGGGCAGCAATCATAAAGTATGTCTTTTAAGGCATTGTATACATAATATACAAATATAAAGTTTTTTTTTATTATCAAATATATTTTGTTAACAAATTGTGCTACCGTTTTCTACCGTTGAAATTGGCGATACAAATTCCAGTTTCCCGTCAGCATTTTGTGCCATAAGTATCATACCTTGCGATTCAATATTTTTAAGCATACGTGGTTGTAAATTTACCAAAATGCTTACTTGTTTGCCTACTACTTCTTCAGGTGAAAAACAATGTGCAATACCCGAAACTACAGTTCGCACATCTATACCGGTATCAATGGTTAGTTTCATAAGTTTATCTGTTTTTGGCACACGTTCAGCAGCTTTAACAGTACCTACACGTATATCCATAGCAGCAAAATCATCATATTGTATTAGCGGTTTTTGAGGAGTAGCTTGTATCTGTTGAATATTCATTATTTGTTTTGTTTTATGTAATTTTTCAACTTGCAAATCAATTTCAGCATCTTCAATTTTTCGGAACAACAATGCAGGTTCGCCTACAGTAATACCCGATGCAAGAATTTGTTTGTTGCCGGCTTGCTGCCATGTACACTTTGACATACCAAACATTGCCTGAATTGCTTGAGCTGTATTTGGTAAAAAAGGCTCAATAATAATTCCTAGATTTGCTGTAATTTGTAAACAATTATGCAATATATCGGCAACTCGTTGCTCATCTGTTTTAATTAATTTCCAAGGTTCTGTTTCGGTTAAATATTTATTGCCTGCACGTGCCAATTGCATAACATCTTTTAACGCTTCGCGAAATTTATATGATTCTATATGCTGCGAAGCCAATTGTTGTGCTACGCTAATCTCTTCTAATACAGCGATATCTATAGGTAAATCGTTTTGTTTGGAAGGCACTACTCCATTGCAATATTTATGGGTAAGCACCACTACTCTATTTACAAAATTTCCTAAAATAGCTACGAGTTCGTTGTTGTTTCGTGCCTGAAAATCTTTCCAAGTAAAATCGTTGTCTTTGGTTTCTGGTGCATTGGCAGTTAAAACATATCGCAGTGTATCTTGTTGGTCTTTAAAATCTACTAAATATTCGTGCAACCAAACTGCCCAATTACGCGATGTAGATATTTTATCATTTTCTAAATTCAAAAACTCATTGGCCGGAACATTTTCCGGCAAAATATAATCGCCATGAGCTTTAAGCATAGCAGGAAACACTATGCAATGAAATACGATATTGTCCTTGCCTATAAAATGTACAAGCTTACAATCTTTTGATTTCCAATATTGCTCCCAATTATCGGTACATTCTTGTGTGGAAGTAATGTAGCCTATAGGTGCGTCAAACCACACATACAACACTTTGCCTTCGGCACCATCTACAGGTACCGGCACACCCCAGTCTAAATCGCGACTTACAGCACGTGGTTGCAAACCTCCATCTATCCACGATTTACATTGACCGTATACATTCGATTTCCATTCGGTATGTCCATCAAGTATCCATTCCTTAAGAAATTGTTCGTGTTTGTCTAAAGGTAAATACCAGTGTTTGGTTTTTTTTAGCACAGGTTTTTCGCCCGTAATAGACGAAACAGGATTAATTAATTCCAATGGGCTTAACGACGAACCGCACTTTTCGCATTGATCTCCGTAAGCACCATCACTTCCGCATTTCGGACATGTTCCAGTAATATATCTGTCGGCAAGAAATTGATTTGCTTTTGCATCGAAGTACTGTTCCGATTCTTGTTCAACAAACTCACCTTTTTGATATAATGTTTTGAAAAAATCAGATGAAACTTTATGGTGCAAAGGTAGTGACGTTCGAGAATAATTTGAAAATTCAATGCCAAAATCAGCAAACGACTGTTTAATAATTTCATGATACCTATTAACAATATCTTGCGGTGTACAGCCTTCTTTTTTTGCTTTTATTGTTATAGGAACACCATGTTCATCGCTTCCGCACACAAATAGTACATCTTCGCCATTCATTCGTAAATATCGCACATAAATATCGGCAGGAATATACACTCCGGCTAAATGTCCAATATGTACAGGGCCATTGGCATACGGTAATGCTGCAGTTACAAGATGTCGTTTGAATTCTTTCATTTCACTAATTTGTTTAATTACAAGTAAGATATTATATTCGCAAATATATAAGTTTTTAAAATCATAACGCATTTATACAAAACAGAAACATGTGTAGACTACCCAATTTTTTAAAACAAGGCGATACGGTAGCCATTGTATCACCCTCGGGTCCTATTAACAAATCTTATATTGATTCGGCTACAGCAATACTCAAATCTTGGGGGCTCACAGTTTTAGTTGGCACTCATGCATGTTCCTCATACGGAGTATTTGCAGGCACCGACGAACAACGTGCCGCCGATTTTCAAGAAGCATTAGACAATCCAAATGTTCGTGCTGTATTTTGTTCTCGTGGTGGCTACGGAGCCATTCGAATAGTAGAACAACTTGATTATTCAAAATTTTTGCAATCACCAAAATGGATTGTTGGTTTTAGTGATATTACCGTATTTCATGCAAAATTAGCTTCGTTGGGCGTAGCATCGCTCCATGCGGCAATGCCTAAAAATTTTGGAACAGTAAGCAAAGAATCGTTAGAAAGTTTACATTCTACTTTGTTTGGCACACTTCAATCAATTTCGTGGCAATCGAGTCCGTTTAATATAAATGGCACAGTTCGAGGAACACTCATAGGCGGTAATTTATCGTTACTTTATAGTATGCGTGGCGTACCATTCGAATATACCTATTCAAATGCATTATTATTTTTCGAAGATTTACAAGAATATTTGTACCACATAGATAGAATAATGCAAAATTTTAAATATTCCGGTTTATTATCAAATATACAAGGACTATTGGTAGGAGGTATGACAGGTATGAAACATGGCGTTGACCAATACAATGCATCAATAGAAACAATAATTCGCGATGCAGTGGCACCATATTCAATCCCGTTATGTTTTAATGTTCCCAGCGGTCATGATTCTGAAAATATGGCTCTCATTTTGGGACACGAATATGAATGTATAATTGAAACACAATCGGTACTATTACACCCTATACAACCAACTATATGAAGTATCTTCGAAGCTTAGTTTCAAAAGTATCCATTCCAGCAATTCTTAAAGTATATAAATTCTATGCAACAATCGGCATAATACTTTTTTATTCAATCCAACTTTCGGCTCAAAAAATTTGTACGGGTATCATTATCGATACCGATTCCAAAGAACCCGTATCGTTTGCTACAGTTTGGGCAAAACATTCATTGCACGTAAGTTGTTTGTCACAATTGGATGGCTCGTTTACCATACAAATACCTAAAGGCGATACACTTATGATTACATCAATAGGATATGCCGATGTTTCAATTCCCTATGCTCTTATACCTTCAACAATTACCATAGAACTCATTCCTGCTGCTATTCAATTGGAAACAGCAGTAATAACTCCCGGAAAAAATCCGGCAATTCCTATAGTAAAAACTGCAATTAGAAATCGCCGCGACAATCGTCCGGATATGATAGAAACTATAGATTTTATTCAATACAATAAAATTAATCTCCGATTAAGCGATTTAGATACTTCAATTCAAAATTCAAAATTTATTACCAAACATCCCGATATTTTAATTAAGGCCCGCGATTACGACACTTCGTATAGTGTTCCTTTTTACTTTTCGGAACGATTAACGTATGAACAACGAAAACCAAATTCTTCACCTATTGTTCAAGAAATTGTTCAAAATCAACATGGTGCAAATTTTATTAATAGCGATTTGGCCGAAAAATATATTGCAAGTTTAAACGAAAACTTAACATTTTACGGAAATTTGCGTTTTCTTTCGAAAGACCTCATAAGTCCTATTTCGCCTCAAGCAATTCTTTATTATCGGTATTATTTGCGCGATAGTTTAATTCACGATTCTATTATGTATTACCGTATAAGTTTTAAACCAAAAAATTTGCAAGATATGGCGTTTAACGGGTATATGATAATAGAAAAACATACCGGAGTCCTTACCGAAATTCAAGCAACATTACAACACGGAGCCAATTTGAATTTTGTAAAATCACTTACTCTTCAAGAAAAATTAGAAAAACAACCCGATGGAACTTGGTTTTATAAGCAACAAAAATTTGAAGTAAAATTTACACCCGAATTATTAAAAGATACAACTATAAACAAATTTGCACCACCCATAGCTGCCATTAAAACAACCGGATACATTACCGATAGTGTTCTTATCCAAAATTATACTCAACATCAGCAAATTCCCTCGAAATTTAACCTCACATATCGCCATGTAAAACAAGATACTTCGTTGCTTTCGAAACTCCGAACCGATACCCTTTCGAGTTTAGATATTACTACCAAAGGTGCCATAGAAGCAAGTAATGATATTGCACTAATGCGTTTGTCTAATAATATTTTATCAATGTTGTTGTATGGATACTACCCCTTAGGATATATAGATGTAGGTCCGTATTTGTACTTTGTGCAATCTAACGAAATAGAAGGTGTTCGATATAATATAAGTGCTCAAACTTCTGAAAAATTAATAAAAGGTATGCGATTGGGAGGCTATATCGGCTATGGTTCACGCGACAAATTATTCAAATACGGAGCCCATTATTCATTACATTTACCTACAAAATTATATGGAGCTTTACATGCTTCGTACGATCAAAACATCTGTAGGATTGGCGATTACAAACAAAATTTGGGTTACATAAGAGAAAATGCCTGGGTACAATCCGATGATAATTTTTTATCGGCACTTTCGAGTAAAAACCCAAATTATGCTGTGTATTTTGTAAAAAAGGCAATGATTGCACAAGAACAACAAATTACTCCAAATATAATACTCAAGCCACAGTACATGTATTCAAAACATTATAATGCCCCATTTTATAATTTTGATACTATTACCAATTCAATTGATTATTTTCAAGTTCACGAAGCATCGCTCAATATTCGTTTTTCTTACAAAGAAGAAATTTCAAATTCTCATTTTCGGCGTATGTATATAGACACACGATATCCTGTAATTCATTTAAATGTAAACGAAGGAATGTTCTTTTACAATAATCAATCGGGTACATACACAAAATTTAGACTCGTTGCAAAACACAATATTTTAGTAGGCGTAGGAAAATTAAAATATGTTGTAGAAACCGGATATACAATGGGCGATGTACCATTTCCGCTTATTGAATATATGCGAGGAAACGAAACAGGTGCAAGCGGCGAATATTATTTTAATCTTATGAAATATATGGAGTTTTCGGCCGATAGATTTGTAAATGTTTTTGCCGAATATGGCTTGCAAGGCTATATTTTTAACAAAATTCCACTTATCAGAAAATTATACTTACGCGAAATAATGACATGTAAATTAAGCTGGGGAGATATGACGCAAACACACTCAAATATTTTTCCGGTTCCGAAATTTACAAAAACACCTACAAAACCATATATTGAAGCCGGACTAGGGGTTTCTAATATATTTCGATTGTTCAGAGTAGAATACGTGTGGCGATTAAATTATTTGGACGAACCGGATGTTTTGAAACATGGCTTATTCTTTAGCTTTCGATTCGAATTCTAATATCACATTTCATAATGGAATTGCTTTTATTTGAGAATTACGGACAAACAAAGT
>MWCJ01000024.1 GCA_002069975.1 Bacteroidetes bacterium ADurb.Bin217
GATTCGTGTGCAGTTTTAAGTTCTTGAATTACTTTTTTTCTTAATTTATCAGGAGCTTCTACTTTAATAAGCGAACCATATTTGAGTATAATTTCAAGTAAATCTTTATTTATTATTACTTTAATATTAATCATAGCACCATCATCACCCAAATCAACCATTTCTTGAGTTTCGTGAATAGGGTTCAATTTAAACTCACTTACGAGTTCTTGTGTAATTTTTAATGTTACTTGTGTTGCTTTGGACGATTCGCCGGGAGTAATACCTATGAGTGCATTAAAATAATCGCTTACATAATCGGTATTTTCAATGAATGTAACTATTTGTGGCGATATGGCAGCAATTTTTTGAACCGGTACAACTATTAAATCATGTTTTGGTTCCGAAATTCCATATAAATACCATTCATTGTTATATTCTTTAAGAAAATAGGGGTGAATAACAATTTGCGAAATAGACTCTTGTACATCGCGTATTGTAAGTTCAATTACTCGTTTTTGTACAACAGAATCAAATATTTGTTTCAACCATGTTATTCCTTTCACTAGTTTATCGCTCGTTTCAAAAGCAACTAAATCATTGGTTGGTCCCGGATTTATAGCAATTATAGCTTCAATTTTTTCTATAATTTTTAAAACATCACCTAAGTGTGAGTAATTTTTGTATTGTTTTAATGTGTTTACTACTTCTGTTAGGTTATCAATATCGGGTTTACTTAATTGCGACTGTTGAATGGTGAAATCTTTTTCTGAATATGAATATTTACCATCAATGCAAACTATAGGAGCACTATATCCCACAGGAGGTTGTTCGCGCATAAGGGCTATATCATATTGTATAGAACGTTTACTAACTTTCTGAACACCAAATTCATCGGAAAGTTTATGTGACACTTCTTCTATTAAATCTTCGAGTGTCCATGTACGACTCGTATTTTGTAGACACTCGTCTATAATACGAAACCTAAAGTTTTTTGACTTATGAGCAGGCATATGTATCGTTCTAACAGATTAATAATAAAGCAAAAGTAAATGCAAAATACATGCAATGCAAGTATTTTGCAAATTATTTTCATGTTTTATGTCATTTTTATTAGAAATATTGTATTACGCACGCTTAGTATGATGTGTAAAAATACGATTATTATATTTCAAATAATTGATTTTTAAATATTTAAATAAATTGCAAAGTAATTGCGGTGATAGCGAAATATCGAGCAAATTTACCAATACTTATCCATGCTGTGGCTTGCCAAAAGGGAAATTGTAATGCACCTGCTATAGTAACCAATATGTCGCCAACAAAAGGTACCCACGATGCTAATAAACTTACGGGGCCGTACTTTGTTAACATGTGTTGTGCTTGTTTGTATCTATGCACATTGGCTTCCGATAATTTTTGTAACCCAATTTCACCTGCCTTTTTTCCTAACCAAAAGGTTGTAATGCTACCTAATGTGTTGGCAATTCCTGCAATAAAACATGCAAGTATCCATTCGTTTTTGATAATAATAAGCGAAATATAATATGGTTCTGATGATAATGGGATAATGCTTGATGCTGTAAAACACCATGCAAATAACAAAACATACTCGTACATCTAAAATATATTAAATGCCGCCGCCATATTCAAAAGAATCTGAACGTGGTCGAGATTGTAAAATTCTACCTCCTTCGGGAACGTCGTTTGTTACCCATACGTTACCTCCTATAATTGCTCCTTTGCCTATTGTTATTCTTCCCAAAATCGTTGCATTTGAATAAATTACAACATTATCTTCAACAATAGGGTGGCGAGGAACACCCTTAATCGGATTGCCTTGTTCGTCTAAAGGAAAGTTTTTTGCGCCTAACGTTACTCCTTGATATAATTGAACATGGTTGCCAATTATGCTTGTTGCTCCTATAACTACACCGGTTCCGTGATCTATAGTAAAATATTCTCCTATTGTTGCTTCCGGATGAATATCTATACCGGTTTCGGAATGAGCCATTTCTGATATTATACGCGGAATAAGAGGAACATTTAATTGTACAAGCTGATGTGCTACTCTATAGTTTAATAATGCTTTAATTACAGGGTAACAAAAAATAATTTCGCCAAATGATTTTGCTGCAGGGTCACCATTATAAGCAGCTTGAATATCTGTAGAAAGTATTCTGCGAATTTCTGGTAATGATTCTATGAATTGTACAGCAATTTCTTCTGCTTTTCCGTCGCATGATACACAAGCATACTGTGCACTGTTTGTATCGCATGCAAAACATAATCCTCGGCGGATTTGACGGGTTAGAAGCGTGAAAAGTTTGTCTACAGTAACTCCGGTGTAAAAAGATATAGTTGCTTCTTGTAAAATGTCGAGTCCAAAATATCCGGGAAATATAATCTCTCTAATAAGCGAAACAACTTCCTGCATTTCTTTTACCGAAGGCATTGGTGAACCATGGTTAGGTTGATGATACACAGAGTTATACGATTCGGGTGATGATAGTGTGTGTATGGTCTGTAATAATTTCTTTTTCATTTCTGTATTTCGTTTGCCTCGATAAAATTACTCGTATCTTGTTTTAGCGTACTATTTTTATTTACAAATATACATTGCTAATTTGTAAATGCAAGTTTTTTTACTATACTATGTGCTACAAAGTTTCTTTCTATTATTTGAGTATGAGTACAAGTCGTAATTTAACAAAAGAAGAGATTCTTATTGGTTTAAAAGTATCTATAGAAATTACCTATTACTTTATTTGAAAAAGTATCTTTTAGAATTTATTCCTATTAAACGAGATTATAATTAATAATAGATTAAGTAGTTCGGTAAACATTTGTAGCTCCTTGTGATTAATTTGAGATAAAAAAAATTGTGAATTCAAAAAAAATACTAATTTTGCGGCGGGGTAAGTCTCATACGATCAGCTCCTGTCGAATCCCCCCAGGTCAGGAATGAAGCAAGGGTAGATGGTTGTAGCGGTGCGATGTGAGTAGCTTACCCCTTTTTTTATGAAATTCCGGGTAATTTATTCATGGCACAATATTTTAAATTATATAACGAAAATCCAAACGAACGTACGGTAAAGCAAATTGTTGAAATTTTACGCAATGGTGGTGTAATTATTTATCCTACCGATACGGTGTATGGTTTGGGGTGCGATATTTTTAATCACAAAGCGGTTGAACGTATTGCTCGCATAAAAGGGGTAAAGTTGGAAAAAGCAAATTTTTCGTTTATTTGTTATGATTTAAGTCATCTTTCTGATTTTACAAAAAGTGTTGATAATCAAACGTATAAGTTGATGAAAAAACATTTACCCGGTCCGTTTACTTTTATTCTACAGGCAAATTCAAATGTTCCAAAATTATTTAAGAGTAAGAAAAAAACTGTAGGTATTCGAATACCTAATAATAATATCTGTCGCGAAATTGTTCGCGAATTAGGAAATCCAATTTTAACTACTTCGGTTAAAAATGTTGATGATATTTTGGAATATACTACTGATCCTGAATTGTTAAAAGAAGAGTTCGATAATTTAGTTGACGCTGTGGTTGATGGGGGCTATGGAAATAATGTTCCTTCAACAATAGTTAATTGTTCCGAAGGTGAATTTGAAATTATTCGACAGGGGATAGGTGAATTAGATTAGGTAAAGCCAGTTCTAGTTATAGGCTTTGCATTATTGCAAAAAGAAAAATTCGATTAATTCAAATAAATCTTTTACTGCTAAATTTGAACCGATTCCTGCGTTTGGTCCTTCATCAAAAAATGTATCAATAGCATTAAGCATTTCATCTAAATCAATATATTCATTTTTGTCGACGTCAAGAGGTTTATATTTCCATGGTATTTTTTTGTAAAATTGTTTGTATACCGTGCCGCCATTAAGAAGTTTGGGGTAAAATCTATAGATTTCTCGTTGTTCTACAGTTTTAATTGATTTCATTTGGTTGAGCAAATCTTTTTCGCTTATACCAATACCTAGTTGAGTAACAAAAAAGGCTCGTGTATATAGCTCTAAATCTTCAAAATTTGCAACGCCGTCTCTATCATCGTCAATTGGACAGCCGTTTGCATATACTGCAACTCCTTTTGGGGTGTAGGGGCATTCATCCATAGTTTCATCAATACCATCGTTATCTGCATCCCAAAATTCTAATAATGCCGACTGTGAAACGCTATCGTTATCCCACATTTTATGTTGTTCGGTGTGTAATTGTACCGAAACACTCATATATGCATACGAAAAAGCATCGGGTCTGCCGTTTCCTTTACGCTCAGGATATGTATCGTAGTGAATACCTCGTGTGCTAATATTATCAATTACGTCGCTTGAAGTTATATGGTATTGATAACCTAGAGATATATTCCAATAATCATTTACTGTAAGTTGAATCCCTAAATCTATAGGAAAAGAGATTGTAATAGGTTTGTAATAGGGAATTCCGTCTGTATTGTTTTGTTCGTATGCTGTTTCGAATGTATAGTCTCTATAAACAATTTCTGATGAATTTGATGAATAGTTTGTTTCTTGTATTGTTCGCTGTGTTCCATCTTTCCATTGAAAATATTGTAATGTGTCATTGTAGAGGTCTCCTTTAGGTGTTGCTCGTTGTAAGCATTCTATGCCTAAACCTATATAAGGATGTATTGATGATTGTGGGGTTGATCGTAATTGTGGTATATGTCCCAAATTGTAATGAACAATAGTTCCAAATGAGCTTATATCTGTTTTAAAATTAAATGAGTGGTTTGTTTTTGTTGGTGAATACGAACCTGTAAGTGTGCCACGCATTGCAAATAATCCTAAGTTAAAATAGGGATTGAGTGTTTGTGATAACATAATGTGTGCAGCAGGAGTTCCGGTGCTGAAATTTGCAGGTATTTGTGATGGTATATCTCCATGATAATTAACTAATCCTGTTCCAATAGTTATAATTGGTAACGATAGGGTAGGTGTTATAGGTGGTTTTTGTAATTGGAAAATTTTATCGAGTATTTCAATATGTTGTGCCTTTTCATCTGTTTGCGAAAACAAAGATATGTGCCAAACCAAAGCCAACAATATGATACTCATCTTCTTCATTACAGTATATGTTTTTTGTAAGTATACGGAAACCTACAATGTGTTACTGAACCCATTTTTGATTTGTAATCATAAGAGCTTCTTGAACTGTTATTCTGTTTCGTCCGTTGTATGCAACAACAAATGCATCTTTAATAGGCGAATCGTTCCATAATGTATTTCTTTGATTACGTGCAGTTACGTAAGTGTCGAATTTGTTGATAGTGTATTTAAACCATCCTTCAATTTGCTCTACAATTATATTATCTCGAATGTTCAATTTTGCAAAATAAAATTTTGTGTTAACTAATCTGCGACCAGCAGAAATCTGTACTCGGAAATATACGTTGAGTTTTCGATTTGGTTCGGATATTTGGGTAATTTTTGTTTCGTTTTGCGAATAATTCTCTTTATTAGAAAGTCTTGGTTGTGTTGTAGTGTTTTCTATAGCTAAATTATTGTGGTTTTCATCTTGTATTATTCCTTGATGAATGTTTTGTGTATTTCTGTTGTTTATAGCTGTTTGTGTTGGTAATGTATTTTGTGTTATTGGTTTGCTCGTTGTTACACCGCCATTTTGTACTTGTTGTGTAGTTGGTGCAGAACCTGTAATAGTTTGCGTAGGAACACGAGTAGTTGTTCCTTGAGCAACAGTTTGTTGTTGATATGTTTGAGGTGTAACACCATTCGAAGTAGGTTGTACCGATTGTGTGGTAGTTTGACCTGTTGGTTTCGTAGTAATACCACCATTTTGTACTTGCACTTGTTGTGTTGTTGGGGTAGTACCTGTAATAGTTTGTGTAGGTATACGAGTAGTTGTTCCTTGAGCAACAGTTTGTTGTTGATATGTCTGAGGTGTAACACCATTCGAAGTAGGTTGTACCGATTGTGTGGTAGTTTGACCTGTTGGTTTCGTAGTAATACCACCATTTTGTACTTGCACTTGTTGTGTTGTTGGGGTAGTACCTGTAATAGTTTGTGTAGGTATACGAGTAGTTGTTCCTTGAGCAACAGTTTGTTGTTGATATGTCTGAGGTGTAACACCATTCGAAGTAGGTTGTACCGATTGTGTGGTAGTTTGACCTGTTGGTTTCGTAGTAATACCACCATTTTGTACTTGCACTTGTTGTGTTGTTGGGGTAGTACCTGTAATAGTTTGTGTAGGTATACGAGTAGTTGTTCCTTGAGCAACAGTTTGTTGTTGATATGTCTGAGGTGTAACACCATTCGAAGTAGGTTGTACCGATTGTGTGGTAGTTTGACCTGTTGGTTTCGTAGTAATACCACCATTTTGTACTTGTACTTGTTGTGTTGTTGGGGTAGTACCCGTAACAGTTTGTGTAGGAACACGAGTAGTTGTTCCTTGAGCAACAGTTTGTTGTTGGTACGATTGAGGTGTAACACCATTCGAAGTAGGTTGTGCCGATTGCGTAGTGGTTTGATCTGTCGGTTTCGTAGTAACACTGCCATTTTGTACTTGTACTTGTTGTGTTGTTGGGGTAGTACCCGTAACAGTTTGTGTAGGAACACGAGTAGTTGTTCCTTGAGCAACAGTTTGTTGTTGATATGGTTGTTTTGTTGAAAGAGACGTTGCTTGAGATGTAGTTTGTTTTTCTGAACTCGTTTGAGAAGATGTATTTTGAGTAGAATTAGATTGTTGTTGATTTACAGAATACTGCGATGTGGTTTGAACTGAACCTGGTGTTGAAACACGTGGTTGAGTTTGATTTTGGTATTGAACTGTTTCGCCGGGTTTATTTCCATTAGGGAGTGTAGTAATGTTAGGAGTAGTTTTAGCAACTTCTTCTATAGTTTGCTGTTTAACAGCTTGTTCATTTTGTTGTTGTAAATTTGGAGCCGGAATATACAAGGTGTTTTCAAATGCTTCAGCATTTGTTGTTTTTGATTGTGCTACAGCTTGCGATGTATTTTGAGGTGTTTGATTTTGTGCCGGAGCAGATTGTTGAACCGGTGTATTTACACCACCCGATTCCATATTTTTGTTATAAGAAGGATTCGTAACAGTACTTACATTATCGGGGTCGTCAATAGAATATTGTTGAGTACTTGGAAAATAAGTAGTTGGAGCGGGTATTGCGTTAATATTAACAGTTGGTTTGTTGTTTGGATTTGGAATAGATTGTTGTTGTGATTGTAAATTACCTTGTATATCTTCGGCCGGAGAGTATGTTCCGGGGTAGGGTTGTGGTTTTGCTGCAATGTTTGAAGAAGTAAAGAAATCAATTTGGTTTTGAGAATAATTTTTAGATTTTAAGTTGGTTGCTAATTCTTCATTGCTTTCGGGTAATGTAGAGGGTACATCTACAGGTTTACCAATAGATTGAACTTGAGTATTTGTAGGGTTTGATTTTGATTGTAAACTTGGTTGGTTTGAAGATAAGTCGGAATTAATATTTTGAGAACTTATATCATATGGTGCACGTGATGAATAGTTGGTAGTTGATGGCGTAGATTGAACTTGGGTAGTTTTAGAAAGACCCGATTGTAGATTTGCATTATAATTAGGGTCTAGGCTTGTTTCGAGTGGTTTTCCGGTACTTTCGCTTACAGCACGCATGTCACGTTCTAGAATAACTACAGTTTGAGTAATTCCATTGTCAACAAATGAAAATGCACCATTAATAAATAAATTAGAAATAGAATACCCGGGATTTGGTATTACTTTGTACGATACATAAAAAATATCTTTTTGCGGAGCATCGAGCCACATAAAACGTGCAATATTATTATGTGAAGAAAAGTCTGCATTTTCTCTGTCGATTGCATAAAATACATATCCTTGAGGAAGCATTTCTTCAATTTTACACATTGAGTTTACGTTTGCTTTGTTTACACGCAGAGAAACAATAGCTTCATTACCTATAACATTTACAGATCTATAGCACGTTACATCATCAATGTTTACCGGAGCCGATTTTGATTGTTGCTCTGCTTGATATTTTCTCAAAGCAAGCGGATCGTTTATTACTTTTATTTGATTAGGAATTATTTCCGCAAATCTACGTTCGTTATCAACAACATATCCAAATTTTCCATTAACGGTAATAGATTGTTTGTAATCTACAGGAACATAAATAGTATAACTAAAAGTAAACGAGTTTGCATAAGGAATGTTTATCCATAAAAATTTTACGGTGTTGTCGGAAAATTCAAAGTTTTGAGAACTGCTTTCAGCTTTTAATCCATCGGGGAGAGTATGAGTGTATCTACCAAAACCACTAAGATTTCCTTTGTCTATTGTTATAGTTACCGTAAAACTAGTTCCTGCTATCACCTCTTTAGGGTAATCTGCACGTACAGTAACAACATTAGAATTGTGTAGATTCATAAATAAAGCAAACGGCACCGCAATGAGTATAATCAAAAGCAAATGTTTTGCATTAATTGGAAGCTTAGTATTCATATAGCACTTTAATAAATATCGTTATTGCAAATGTAATGCACGAAAATTTAAAATGCAACAAAAATGCACAAAATTGTTAATAAAATTGTTAATAAGTTGTTTGATGGTAAATTTTGGAGTATGGAAAATGTATTAAAAACGCATATAACTTGCTGATTATTAATTGTGCAGGTTATATGCGTTTACGTGTGTGTTTTGCTGCAAAAAAATTGCGATTAGAAGTTTGGTTTGAGTATATAGCGCGAGTAGAAATCGTTAATAATATGAATTGCTTCGTCGGCGCTATCTACTATTTTCACAAGTTCAAGGTCTTCTGAGCTTATATTATGTTCGGCATGAAGCATTTGTTCTTTAACCCAATCAAATAAACCTGTCCAATACGATTTTCCGACTAAAACTATTGGAAAATGAGCAATTTTCATTGTTTGTATAAGTGTGAGCGATTCAAATAATTCATCTAATGTTCCAAATCCACCAGGCATTACAACAAATCCTTGAGAGTATTTAACAAACATTACTTTTCTTACAAAGAAGTAATCAAAATTTATTAATTTATCTGCATCAATAAACATATTGGGTTCTTGTTCGAAAGGTAAATCTATGTTTACACCTACCGATTTTCCTTTTCCTCGTTTGGCACCCAAATTACCTGCCTCCATTATACCTGGGCCTCCGCCTGTAATTATACCATACCCATGTTGAGTTAATTGGTACGCTATTTCTTCTGCTAATTCGTAATATTTATGATCTGGTTTAGTTCGTGCCGAACCAAATATTGATACACAAGGACCAATACGTGCCAACTTTTCAAATCCTTCTACAAATTCTGACATAATTTTAAAAATTTGCCAGGTATCATTTGCTTTTATTTCTTGCCAATCTTTCTGCGAAAATGCGTCTCGCAATAATTCTTCATTTTCTATCATATCAAGATATTTTTATAGTTTATTCAAATATATAAAAAAAAACATGAATGTATAATTTTTTTTCACAGATTAAAAAATAGTGTGTAATAAATTCACATATGACTATATTTTTGGGGGGAAATATCGTTGTGCCATTTGGATGTCCTGTGCTATGGCATTTTTGAGTTCTTCGAGCGAATTGTATTTTTTTTCGTCTCGCAATCGTTCAACGAAAAATACTCGTAAGGTTTGGTTATACAAATCTTCGTTGAAATTTAAAATGTGTACTTCGATACTTGGAGTAGTGTTGGATGGGGCAATTGTTGGATTCAATCCTATACTCGTAACCGAATTGTATAGTGTATTGTTATATTCAACGCGGGTTGCATATACTCCTAATAAGGGTATAATTTTAAATTCTGATTCAGGTTTTACGTTTGCTGTTGGTATACCAATGGTTCGACCTATTTGTCGTCCTTGTTGAACTGTTCCTGCAAGTGAATACGGGTAGCTTAAATATTCGTGAGCTTTGCGTACATCGCCATGCGTAAGTGCATTTCGTATTTTTGTTGAACTTATGTTTACTTGTTCTAATGTAAAGGCAGGTATTTCTTCTACTTCGAAACCTAACTCGTTGCCCATTTGTTGCATTAGTGTGAAATCGCCTTGCCCTTGCTTGCCATAGCGGTGGTCGTAACCAATAATTACTTTTTTTGCATGTATACCTTTATATAGTATATTGGTAATATATTCTAGTGCCGATAGTTGCGAAAATTCATGAGTAAATGGTAGTACAATACAATGATCAACACCTATGTCGGCTAATAATCTAAGTTTTTCGTCGAGTGTAGAAAGCATTTTAAAATCTTGTGTCTTTCCAAAAAAAACTTGCGGGTGTGGCCAAAAGGTTAACACTACCGTTTGTCCATTATATAATTCTTTTTCTTTGTTCAGTTGGTTTAGTAATGTTTTATGTCCAACGTGTACACCATCAAACATACCTATAGTAACAATAGGATTGATAGCCGAAAAAGATTCAAGAGAATGGTGAATAATCATTACTTTTGAATAAATTGTTAATCGTTGATTTTAAGTACTGCTAAAAATGCTTTTTGTGGAACTTCAACATTTCCAACTTGTTTCATTCGTTTTTTACCTTTTTTCTGTTTTTCGAGCAGTTTGCGTTTGCGCGAAATATCTCCACCATAACATTTTGCTGTTACATCTTTTCGAACAGCTTTTACTGTTTCGCGAGCTATAACTTTACTGCCTATTGCTGCTTGTATAGCAACATCAAATTGTTGACGAGGAATTAATTCTTTTAGTTTTTCACATATTTTTTTTCCAAATTCATATGCATTGCTTGTGTGGATAAGTGCCGAAAGTGCATCTACAGGTTCTCCGTTGAGCAAAATATCGAGTTTTGCTAATTTTGATTCTCTATAGCCAATAATATGATAATCGAACGATGCATATCCTTTGGAAATACTTTTGAGTTTATCGTAAAAATCGAATACAATTTCGCCCAAAGGCATTTCAAAAGTTACCTCTACACGATTTCCTGTCATGTATGTCTGACTTTTTAATAATCCTCGTTTGTTAATACACAAACTCATAATAGGACCAATATATTCGGCATTAGTAATTATTTGTGCATTTATATATGGTTCTTCTATGTATTCAATTTTCGAAGGGTCGGGTAAATCTGTAGGGTTGTTTATAATAATTTTTTCTTGTTTTTTTGTGTAGCACAAATACGATACGTTAGGTGTAGTGGTTATTACACTCATGTCAAATTCCCGATCGAGTCGCTCTTGAATTATTTCCATGTGTAATAAACCCAAAAATCCGCAACGAAATCCAAATCCTAAAGCTAACGAAGATTCCGGTTCGTATGTTAACGAGGCATCGTTGAGTTGTAATTTTTCCATTGAAGCACGTAATTCTTCATAATCTTCGGTATCAATAGGGTATATGCCGGCAAAAACCATAGGTTTTACATCTTCAAATCCCGAAATTGCTTTATCGCAAGGGTTGTTCGTGTGTGTTATTGTATCACCTACTTTTACTTCTTTTGAGGTTTTTATGCCCGATATTATGTATCCAACATTGCCGGTGCCTACACTTTCGCGAGGAATCATATCTAGACGAAGAATACCAACTTCATCGGCTTCGTATTCTTTTTTTGTATTTACAAATTTTACTTTATCACCTTTGCGGATAGTTCCGTTAACTACTTTGAAGTAAGCTATAATTCCTCGAAATGAATTAAATACCGAGTCGAAAATAAGAGCTTGTAATGGAGCGTCCGAATTGCCTTTAGGGGCAGGTACTTTTTCAACAATTGTTTCTAATATTGCATCAATTCCCAAGCCCGTTTTTCCGCTTGCTTCAAGAATATCTTCTCGTTTGCAGCCTATAAGTTCTATTATCTGGTCTTTAACTTCTTCGGGCATTGCACTTGGTAAGTCCATTTTATTGAGAACAGGAATTATTTCCAAATCGTGTTCAATAGCTAAATATAAATTTGAAATTGTTTGTGCTTGTATTCCCTGTGTTGCATCTATTATAAGTAATGCACCTTCACAGGCAGCAATAGAACGTGAAACTTCGTACGAAAAGTCAACATGTCCGGGAGTGTCAATTAAATTTAAGGTGTATTTTTCTCCTTTATATTCATAATCCATTTGTATAGCATGGCTCTTTATAGTTATACCGCGTTCGCGTTCTAAATCCATATTGTCGAGCACCTGTTCTTGAGCATCGCGTTCCGAAACAGTTTTGGTAACTTCCAAAAGTCGGTCAGCCAATGTGCTCTTACCGTGGTCAATATGTGCTATGATGCAAAAATTACGAATGTATTTCATGTGTTTTAATTAAGTTTACAATTGCTATTCAATTAATTATACTGTATTGAATAGTTCTATATATTTTTGTTCGGAGGCAAATATAATAAAAAAACATTCGCATTATGTACGTATAAAAAAATAGGTGTAATGTGCTACGTTTGTAATTTTATGTGGTATATTTGTGAGGTAGTATATAAAAAGAAATGAAAAAATATCTTCTAGTATTCATATTAATAATTCCACTATTAGTTAATAGTCAAATTGATAGTTCTGTATATAAAATTGGAATTTCTCATTTAACTAATTGTAAATTTAAAAAAGCATATAAATACTTCAACAAACAATCAAAAAAAGTCAATATATCAAATTATCCTGATATTCTTTATTATAAAGCAGTTTCATACAATTGTTTAAACAAAGATGCTGCAAAAACAATTACTTATTTTAATGATTATATTAAACTAAATCCAAACGATTATAGAGCTTATGTAAGAAGAGGTATATGTTATTATAAGACATTCTATCAAAATAATAAGGCAAAAAGTGATTTTCTAAAAGCATTAGAATTAAACCCATTTAATCCTGAAGCAAACTATTATTTGGCATCTTTGTATTCAATCAAGAGAGATACTATTCAAACCGAATTAATTGAGATTTATTATAATCAATTTTTTAATTTAGTTGATTCTACACACTTTTTATTCAATTATGCTCATCGTAATAGAGCTATTACAAGAAAAAAATTTAATCATAATTTTTTTTTAGAAGATCAACAATATCTTAAGAATTCAAATAATATGCATATATATGTATTTCCTACAAGATTAATGTCTCAAGATACTATTAAATTTGATATTCAAAATTTTCATAAAAAATATGGCTATTTCGTATCTTCTGGAAATTTAAAAGATACAATTACATTTAATGAATTTATAAAAATATCTAGTCTAAAAGAATTATTGCATGTTGATTCTGTTGTATCATTTATGATAAGTTTTTCTTATGGAAAATATTGCAATAATAAGTTTATAGCACTTTCTTTTACTGGCGATTCTTTTGAGAATAGTATTATCGATTATCTATACAAATTTGTAGATGGTAATCGTATTTATTTTGAAGATATTACAGCAATAAAAAATGGAAGTGTCCCCCAAAAATATGCAGTAATGATGTATGAATATAAATTAACTTATGATGATACGCGTTAGACTTACGGTAGTAATTCTACAAGTTTTATATTCTTTTCGCTTATATAGTATTCTATCAGTTTGCAGAAATTAGAACATACATTATTGTTCATGCGTTAGCGAGGCAATATTTATCTCATTAATAATCGTCTTTTTCACTATATATTATAACCTACAGTGAATATATTCACTAAAAGTTATGTTTTTTAGTGAATTTATCAGAAAAATGTACTATCTTTACTGATATTTTTATACACATGTACACACGATATATAAGCGACATAATTGAAAAAAAGATTGGTTCGGGCAAAGCAATAGTTGTAATAGGTCCGAGGCAAGTTGGAAAAACAACTTTAATAGAAACAATTCTTAAAAACAAGGACTATCTGTTTCTAAATGGTGATGACCCCAAAACAAAAACGTTATTAACAGAGCCAAATACAGAACAGATTCGAACGATTTTGGGACAACATAAACTCGTATTTATTGATGAAGCACAAAGAATAAACGGTATTGGCTTAACAATGAAAATAATAACCGATCGATTTAAAGAAGTTCAGTTGTTTGCAAGTGGTTCATCGTCGTTCGATTTGTCAAATAGAATAAATGAGCCATTAACCGGCCGCAAATGGGAATACCAATTATTTCCGATTTCGTGGGAAGAATATGAAAATAACCATGGGTATGTATATGCCGAACAACAACTGGAAAACAGACTGTTATATGGTTTTTATCCAGATGTTTTAAATAATTCGGGAAACGAAATTAGTGTTTTAAGAAACCTTGTAAGCAGCTATCTTTATAAAGATATACTTTCATATTCCGATATAAGAAAACCCGATGTGTTAGAGAAATTAGTGCAAGCACTTGCTCTACAGATAGGTAGTGAGGTTAATTATTCGGAATTGGCTCAAATAGTTTCTGTCGATAAAAATACGGTTGCCAAATACATCGATATTTTGGAAAAGGGTTTTGTAATATTTCAACTTGGTAGTTTTAGTCGCAATATCAGGAACGAAATAAAAACGAGCAAAAAAATATATTTCTACGACAATGGCGTTAGAAATATGATAATAGGAAATTTTGACCCGATTGAGCTAAGAACTGACAAAGGAGCTTTATGGGAAAATTTTTTAATTTCAGAACGAATAAAGCAAAATGAGTATAAACAAAGCTTGGCGCGAACCTATTTTTGGCGAACAAAACAGCAGCAAGAGATTGATTTTATTGAAGATAATGGAGGTCGAATCTCGGGTTTTGAATTCAAATGGCAAAACAAGAAAAATATAAAATTACCAAAAACATTTGTAGAATCGTATCATGCTGAAAGCAAAATTATTGACCGTGATAATTTTCGTGAATTTGTAGTAATTAGTTAGAAACTGTTTAAATGTAAACAACCTCTTAAAAATCTGGTATTTAAAAATATATTGGTGGGGCAAATGGTGGTGCATGGAATGTTGACGTTTAGCACTCTGACGCAAATATAATAAAAAACATTCGCAATAAGTACGTATAAAAAAATAAGTATATGCTTGTATATTTTTAAATATTAAGAGTATATTTGTATAATAGAGAGAGAAAATTTTGAGGATTAATAGTAATTAATTGCAACCTAATCATTGTAGATTTATAGAACAATAAAGTTTTGATAAATAGAGTGCTGTAATTACAGCTTGTAATAAAATGAAACAGATTTGTGTAAAATATGCATTTATGATGATGTATGTCTTTTTTGAGACGTTTTCATCGTTTGCACAAGAAATTCCTAAAGATTCTTTGTTCGAAATTTCTTTCGAAGATTTAATGAATATGGAAGTTAGCAGTGGAACTAAATTATTGCAACGGGCTCAAGAAGTGAGTGCAAAAGTTACAATTATTTCATATGATATAATTCAAAAACGCGGATACAATACTATAGAAGATGTATTGGCTGATATACCGGGTTTTCAGTTTCGCAATATTCAAAGTATTAACAGTTATGTGTTTGGACGAGGAATACCCAATCAAAATAATTTAATACTTGTTCTTATTGATGGTGTTCAAATTAACGAATTAAATTCGGGTGGTTTTTATGGTGGTGCTCAATATAATTTAGATAATGTTGAACGTATCGAAGTTATTTATGGTCCTGCTTCTGTGGTATATGGCACTAATGCGGTAAGTGGTATAGTTAATATAATTACAAAAAAACCTCTGACGTCTCAAGGGGTTGATGTGAATGCTCATACCGGAAGTTTTAATACACAGAAATTACAACTTGGATATGGATATTATAATGCTGAAAATGATTTTGGAATTCGTATCTCTGGGCTTAAAAAATACTCTGAAAAAGGTGATTTTGGTGGTGCTAACTGTTTGCATAATTGGTCGGATTCTGTATATAATTTTGAAAATGATATGAGTTTTGATACTAAATTGACTTATAAATCAATTACAATAGGAACAAATTATTTACGAAAACAATCGTCGGCAAATTTATATTATCGTACGCAAGGAACACAGTATCGCGAAGGTGAGTCGTTGTGGAATATTGGTTTTTTAAATTCGTATGTAACATATAATGTAAAACCTTCTTCTCGATTTTTATTTACTCATACTTCGTATTATCGAAATTCTACATTGTATCCTAATACCATAGCTCATATAGTAGATACTTCACAAATTAGATACTATAGACCTAATTATTTGATAGGTACAGAGTTGGTAGGGAAGTTTACGGTGAACGATAAATTTTCGAGTATTGGTGGTATTTCTTTTGATTACGAGAATCTTGCGAAAGATTATTCCATAACTTGGAGTGATTCAATTATATATATGCCTCCAAAGCCTCCCAAACCTGTAATGATTGAAAATTATTCAACAAATGGTTTTTTGCAATTAACGTATGCTATACTTCCTCAATTAGAAGCATCGGCAGGTGGAAGATTTGATTATAATACTTCATATGATTTTGTTTATACGCCAAGTGGATCTCTGATATACAAAGCTCAAATGTATACGATAAAACTTTTGTATATGGAGGCATTTAGAGCTCCAAAGCCTTGGGACTATAATTGGGGAGAAGGAAATCATTCGTTATTGCCAGAAGAAATGCATTCTATGGAGGTAACTTCAAATTTTGTAGTAGCAAAACATGTAATGGTTGAAACTTCTATATATAAAAACAGGTTTTATAATATGTTTGTTAAAAATAATACCAATACAGCGTGGATAAATGCCGATACTATAAATCTTATAGGACTTGAAGCTGAATTGCAGTATTTACGCAAGCGTTTTCAATCATATATTAATTATACCTATCTCCATTTTTATGATTTTAAAGACAATACATTAGAAGAAATAGCTCCGCATACCTGTAATGCGGGAATTACCTATATGCCCACTTCAAATATAACCGCTCATGTTCGATGTAATTATACAAGTAAAAAAGTAAACGCTAATATTCTCTATCCTCAAGTAGACGATGCTTGTGTGTTTCATGCAAAATTGAGTTATATTGTACAGCAATCTTTACAATGGTTTATTGATGTTCGCAATATTTTAAACACAGAATACTATCATACATCTAACCGAAATGTAACGGCATATAGACAACCGCAACGTACTGTTTTAATAGGAGTAACTTGGCATTTACTATAAATTCATGAAAAAAAGTTTTCACTATATATTACTTTGTGTCTGTGTTGTATTTGCAAACATGCAATTGCATGCCCAAACACAGGAATATATTGTAAAGGCGGTATTTATTGAACGTTTTGCTCGGTTTATAGAATGGCCACCGGAAAGTAAGGTTCACAATACTGCTAAACCTTTTGTTGTAGGTGTGGTAGGCGAAAATCCTTTTGGTACCGAACTCGAGCGATTGTATAATCAGCAAGCTATAAAAAATAAACAAGTAGATATTTTGTATATTTCTGATTATAAAAATATTGAGCGATGCGATATTATATTTATTAGCAAATCGGAACAATCCAAAGTTCATTTAATTTTAGATTATTGTAAGTCAAAACCTATTGTAGTTATATCTGATATTGAGAAATCGCAATCAATGGGAGTGCATATAACTATGGGGATGCAACACAACAAGGTAGTGTTTGCCATTAACGATAAAGCATTTGAGAAATCGGCGTGTAAGGTTGATTATAGATTAAAACAATATGCAGTTCAACAAAAATGATGTATGAGAAAACAGGTGCGTTCCATAAAATCTAAATTGCGTTTCCTCATGTTTATTTTGGTGGGGGTAGAGCTTGTGATAAGTTTGTCGTTGCATTTAATTACCGATATTTCGAATGTGCAAAAAAGATTACATACTCAATCGGTTTTGTATGCCGAATTATTGTCGGAGTATTGTATTGCTCCTATGACGTTTAATGATTCCGCTGCTGTGTTTGAAATTATTAAAAAATCTGATGTTATTCCTACTATTCTTGCTGCTGCTGTATATACTAATACTGAAGAATTGGTTAGTATGTTTTCTAAAGATAGTTTGCTAACCATACCACATGCCTATATAGAATCAACTAAGCAATCTGAATTATTTGCTCCCTATTTTATTAAAAAGCAACCAATAGTATATAATGATGTCCAATTGGGAATACTTTGTTTATATATTTCTAAAGCAGATATTCGTAAGTCTATTATTTATGATATTCGCTGGTCGTTTTTTGTCTCAATTATTATAACTTTAGTAGGTATTATTCTTATCGAAATGTTTCAGCGTAAAATTTCGGCACCTATTATTCAATTATTAGAAACAATTAAAATTATTCGAAGTACCGGTAATTATGCAATACGAACTCAATCGAATACGCAAGATGAGGTAGGTCAATTAGCTGATAATTTTAACGAATTGCTTCAACAAATTCAAAAACAACAAAAAGTAGAAATTGAGGCAAAACAAGAAATTGAAAAACTAAATAAAGAATTGGAAGAACGTGTTGCAATAAGGACTCAACAGCTCGAACAAAGTAATAAGGATTTAGAATCATTTGCATATTCAGTTTCGCACGATTTACGTGCTCCTATTAGACATATTGATGGGTTTACAAAAATGCTCGAAAATAAACTGACAGAAAAAAATGAACAAATTCAGCATTATTTTGACAAAATTCATGAATCGTCGCGAAATATGCAAAATCTTATTTCCGATTTACTTTCGTATTCTCGTATCGGACGACAAGAATTGGAAATGGATTTTATTGATATGCAGTCTGTTATACAGCAAATTATTGATAATTACGAACAAGATTTGCAAAGTAGAACTGTAGAATGGATTATAAACGAAATACCACCGGTGTATGGAGATATAAGGTTGTTGCGAGTTGCTTTTGAAAATCTCTTGTCAAATGCTATTAAATATACATCAAAAAATGATGTGAGTAGAATAGAAATTGGAAGCACGCAAACCGAACAAACTATAGAAATATATGTAAAAGACAATGGGGTAGGGTTTGATCAAACTTATGTAGATAAAATTTTTGGAGTGTTTCAACGATTACATAGCGATAAAGATTTCCAAGGTACGGGTATAGGGTTAGCAAACGTAAAACGAATTATACAACGACATGGCGGTAGTGTTAGGGCAGAAGGTGTTGAAAATCAAGGTGCTGTTTTTTATGTTACTTTTCCGAAAAAAAACGTCTAAATAATTGTTTTGCTGAACATATAATTGTAATTTTAAAAATATAAATAATACTGTAAACGTCATGAAGCCCCAATTTAGAATACTTTTAGCAGAAGATAACGAAAATGATATTGAGCTTACTCTCGAAGCGTTTAATCAACATGGTTTGCAAGATGCTGTAGATGTTTGTCGTGATGGTACTTTAGCTCTCGATTATTTATATTGCAGAGGGGCATATTCTCAGAGAATTGCCGAAAATCCGATTCTAATTTTGCTCGATAATAAAATGCCGAAACTTACCGGTATAGATGTTTTAAAAACAATAAAGCAAGACGAAAATCTTAGAAATATTCCGGTAATTATGCTTACTTCTTCTGATATTGATAAAGATATAATAGAAAGTTACAATTTGGGAGTTAATGCTTATGTTGTAAAACCTGTTGATTTTGAAGAGTTTATAGAAACTGTTAAAACATTAGGCTTATTTTGGATTACCTTAAATAAAGTGCCTCGATAATAAAATAATATAATGCACGAACCTCTTAAAATATTGCTTCTTGAAAATGACGACAACGATGTTGAATTAATACAAACATTGTTGGCTGAGGAATTATGTAATTATGAAATTACATACAAAGTATGTGATAATAAAGTTGAGTATATAGATTTATTGCAAACATTTAACCCAGATGTTATTCTTACCGATTTTATGTTGCCCCAATATAATGGATTCAAAGCTATAGAAGACGCTCGCAAAATTTATATTCATACACCGATAATTATAGTAACCGGTTCATTATCCGAAGAAGATGCTGCAGAATCTATAAAACACGGTGCTTCCGATTATGTTGTTAAACAACGTATTGAGCGATTACCAATTGCTATTGCGAATGCTCTTAAGTTATCGAAAGAAATGGAGCGTTCGCATGCACAGGATGTTGAAATTCAAAAGCTTAAAGAGCAAACCGGCTTGCAGATAAAAACATGCTTTCATGCGATAGAAAAAGCTCCGGTTTCAATAATTATAACAGATAAACTTGGAATTATTGAATTTGCTAATACGAAATTTATTGAAACTACCGGATATAGTTTAGAAGAATTAGTGGGGAAAACACCGGCAGTTTTAAAATCTGGAAATCATACTGCATCGGTATATGCCGATATGTGGAAACAGATATTAAAAGGTGATGATTGGAAAGGTGAATTTATTAATAAAAGAAAAAATGGTGAATTGTTTTATGCGGATGTTTCAATTTCTTCAATAAAGAATCAAAATAATGAAATTAAACATTTTATAGGAATACAAATAGATATAACTCAAGATAAATTACAACGAAAAGAATTAGAATTGGCTAAAGAAAAAGCTGAAGAAAGTGATAAATTAAAATCATTGTTTTTGGCTAATTTAAGTCATGAAATTCGTACGCCTATGAATGGCATTTTAGGATTTTCTGATTTACTTAAAGATACTGATTTAACTCCCGAAGAACGCATGCATTATGTGTCGATAATAGAACAAAGTGGACATCGAATGCTTAATATTATTAATGATTTAATAGATATTTCAAAAATTGAAGCTGGTCAAATGACCGTGTTGTGCGAACCTGTTGAAATTTGTCGTATTGGTCAAGAGTTATATGATTTTTTCTTGTACGAAACCAATAAAAAACATTTGGAACTTATATATTCTCCCGATAAGGAATCGTGTTATATTGAAACTGATGTTACCAAAATTTCGCAAATACTTTCAAATCTTATAAAAAATGCTATAAAATTCACAAAACACGGTTCTATAGAGTTCGGATTTGTTGTTGAAGAACATGTTGTGAAATTTTTTGTAAAAGATACCGGAATTGGAATTCATCCAAAATTACAAGAATTTATATTCGACCGATTCAGACAAGCTGATTTATCGGCATATAAATCCGAAGAAGGAATAGGGTTGGGGCTTTCTATTTGTAAAGCTTTTGTAGAAATGCTGGGAGGCGAAATTTGGGTTGAATCGCAACTTGATGTAGGTTCAACGTTTATTTTTACTTTACCGGTAGATGTTATGCAATCTGTTTCTACTGATTTGTATGATGTTGAACAACCAATTTTTCAAGAAGGGCTAACTATTTTAATAGCAGAGGATGATATAGCTAATTTTATTTTGCTCGAAAAGATACTAAGAACTCATACAAATGCTCGTATTTTACATGCACAAGATGGAGAACAAGCTCTTCGAATTTTTAAAGAAGAACCTATAGTAGATGTAGCTTTGGTTGATATTAAAATGCCTTTGATAGATGGTATAGAGCTTACAAAAATGATAAAAAAAATGAAGCCGGATACTCCTATAATTATACAAACAGCATTTGCTTCAAATTCAATTAAACAACAGGCTATAGATGCCGGGTGTTCTGCAATAATTTCTAAACCAATACAAAAACGTAAGGTATTGCGTATAATTTCTGATTGTTTAAAATAGTATATTTTGTATGTTTGTATACTTATTTATAAGCTATACATGACAAAGTTTTCAATAGTTTCCGATTTTAAACCTACCGGCGATCAACCCGAGGCTATATCTCAATTAACTAAAGCCTTAAATCAAGGTGTTGATGCTCAGGTTTTATTAGGGGTAACAGGTTCGGGTAAAACATTTACCGTGGCAAATGTTATAGAACAAGTGCAAATGCCAACATTAGTTTTAAGTCATAACAAAACTCTTGCAGCTCAGTTATATAGCGAATTTCGTCAATTTTTCCCTCAAAATGCTGTTGAGTATTTTGTATCGTATTACGATTATTATCAACCCGAAGCTTATATACCTTCTACAGGAACATATATCGAAAAAGATTTATCGATAAACGATGAAATTGAAAAACTTCGCTTACGTTCTACCGCAGCATTATTGTCTCGTCGTTCCGATGTTATTATAGTTTCTTCGGTGTCATGTATTTATGGTATTGGAAATCCGGTAAGTTTCGACGATAGGGTTTTGGTATATTCTCAAGGTCAAAAAATTTCTCGCGATGTATTGTTACGGCAATTAGTAGATAATTTATATTCTCGAAATGAGATTGAATTTAAACGGGGAAATTTTAGAGTAAAAGGTGATACTATTGATGTATTTCTTGCATCGGGTGATTTTGCGTATCGTATTGAAATGTGGGACAATGAAATAGAACGAATTTCTATAGTTGATCCAGCTTCTGGTATTGAACAAGATGTGGTATCGCAAGCAACCATTCATCCTGCTAATTTGTTTATTACCAGTAAAGAAGGTATGTGGGAGGCAATTCGAATGATTCAAGATGATATGGTGGTACAGGTTGCTTATTTGCAGTCTATAGGCAAACATTTGGAGTCAAAACGCTTACAAGAGCGTGTAGAGTACGATTTAGAAATGATTAAAGAACTAGGATACTGTTCGGGTATTGAAAATTATTCTCGATATTTTGATGGGAGAGAAGCAGGTACTCGACCTTTCTGTTTGTTAGATTATTTTCCTTCTAAATTTTTAATGGTTATAGATGAAAGCCATGTAACAATTCCGCAAATTCGGGGAATGTACGGTGGTGATCGCTCTCGTAAAATAAATTTGGTTGAACACGGGTTTCGATTACCTGCTGCTTTAGATAATCGTCCGTTACAATTCGATGAATTTGAAGAACTTTGCCCGCAAGTTATATATGTAAGTGCAACACCGGCTAATTACGAACTTGAACGTACTGGAGGTGTTATAGTAGAACAAGTTATTCGTCCTACCGGATTGCTCGACCCTCATATTGAGGTGAGACCAACATTGAATCAAATAGATAATTTATTAGAGGAAATTCAAAAACGAATAAAAGTAAAAGAACGAGTATTGGTAACTACTCTTACAAAACGAATGGCGGAAGAGTTACAAAAATATTTAACTAAAGTAGGTGTTGCAAGTGCTTATATTCATAGTGATGTAGATACTCTTGATAGAGTTGAAATACTTGAAAACTTGAGAAAGGGCGTATTTGATGTATTGGTTGGGGTTAATTTATTACGCGAAGGATTAGACTTACCCGAAGTGTCGCTTGTAGCTATTCTCGATGCCGATAAGGAGGGGTTTTTGCGGAGCGAACGTTCGTTAACACAAACTGCCGGTCGTGCTGCTCGAAATGTAAATGGACTTGTAATAATGTATGCCGAAAAAATTACTGATAGCATGCAACGTACTATTGACGAGACAAATAGGAGGAGAGAAAAGCAGACAGCATATAATATTGAACATAATATTACTCCTACGCAAATAGTAAAAGCACATGTTTCTATGATGAATCAGGGATTTGTTCCCGATAGTGTTGCTGCCAAACAAATGATAGCTGCCGACCCGGTAGTGCAATATATGAGTACCGATGCATTGAAAAAAGCAATTGATAAAACTAAAAAAGATATGGAAGCTGCTGCAAAAGAAATGGATTTTGATACTGCTGCTCGACTTCGTGACGAAATGTTTGCTTTACAATCATTACTTTCTTCGAAATAAAATTAAAAAAAAGGATTATTTTTGAATTTCAATTATTGCAAAAATGCTTCAAACTGCACATTCTAGTAATGCTAAAAAATTCAATGCCAAATCACGAGCGTTTTATATTTTGTGGTTGGTATTTGCTATTTATCTTATAGATTTTGCCGATAGAAAGGTAATGTCGGTTTTGTTTGAGTCTATTAAACATGATTGGCATATGACTGATGTGCAACTTAGTTTCCTTGAAGGAATTACTTCTCTTGTTATAGCTGTATGTGTATTACCTATGGCAATAATTATTGACCGATGGAGTCGAAAGTATATGATTGCAATAATGGTTGGGGCATGGAGTGTCATAACCTTTTTATGTGCATTTGCCGAAAATTACGAACAATTGCTTTTGTTACGAGCATTAATTGGTGTTGGCGAAGCTGCATATGCTCCTGCGGCTGTATCATTGATTTCTAAAGTCTTTCCTGTTAGACATAGGTCAAAGTATATTGGTGTATTCGATGCCGCAGCTCCGTTTGGAGTAGCATTGGGAATGGTTGTAGGTGGATATATTGGAATGGTGTATGGGTGGCGTCATGCATTTGGATTGGTAGCAATACCGGGAATTATATTTGCCGTTATGGCATTGTGGATTCGTGATTATCATACAATTCCTTTGTATAGAAAAGCTAAAAAAGTAAAATTTTCTTTTAGTCACATTCAAGATTTGTTTGCTATACGGACATTAGTTTTGGTTTGTCTTGCTTTTTCGTGTATGGTGGGTGTAAATACTGCCGTTTTGGATTGGGCACCTAGTTTTTTTATGAGAGTACATTCTTTGTCACAAGCTCAAGCAGGAGGTGTGTCAGCAATTATAGCGGTTTCGGCATTACTTGGTGCACCTTTGGGTGGATATATTGCCGACAGGTGGAATGTGGTTCAAAAATCGGCAAAAATATATGTAAGTGCTATCAGTACCTGTTGTGCCGGAATATGTTTATTATTAGCAATTTCACTTGAAAATGCATATGCTGTATATATATGTTTTGGTTTGTTTGGCATGTGTACCGTTGCATTTTTAGGTCCGGCTACTGCAATCATTCAAGAGGTAGTTCAACCCGGTATGAGGACTATTGCATTTGGCATTAATGTTATAGCAATTAATGTGTTAGGTTCATTTGCAATGATTATGTTGGTAGGATATATTTCTGATATGTATTCTATTCGAATAGCATTGCTGAGTATTTCATTGTTTACATTTATTGCTGCTTCATTATTTATTATTGCAAAACGGTTTTATACGAATGATATATGCACTCAATAATTTTATATTTATAATTGTATAAGTAATGAAAACAGCGAAGGGACGAGCATTTTATTTACTTACACTTATTTGTGTAATTTATTTGCTCGATTATGCCGACAGAAAAGTAATGTCAGGTATTTTTGAATCGGTTAAAGCCGAATGGGCTATCAGCGATTCTCAATTAGGGTTGCTCAATGGAATTGTATCGTTAATGATATCGGTATTTGTAATTCCAATGTCAATAATTGTGGACAGATGGAGTCGTAAGTATATGATATCGCTTATGGTTTTTATTTGGAGTATAGCTACATTATTGTGTGCATTTGCTCAAAATTATTATCAATTATTGTTTTTTAGAGCACTTACAGGTTTGGGAGAAGCAGCATATGCCGCAGCCGCTGTAGCTATGATTACCAAAGCATTTCCTCGTTCACATAGAACCAAATATATTGGAATATATGATGCCGCTGCACCTATAGGGTCAGGTATTGGTATTATGTTAGGAGGTTATATTGCCGAAATGTACGGATGGCGTCATGCATTTGGATTGGTAGCAGCACCGGGGGTAATTGTTTCATTATTGTTTTTAACTATTCGCGATTATCATACGGTTCAAATTTCCGAAAAAATTAAGGAGTCAATTTCCTTATCCAAAGAAGTAATTCAAGACTGCTTGTATTTGTTTAAAATTCCTACTTTGTGGTTTATTTATTTTGCCTATTCGCTTATTATTGGTTTAAATACCTGCGTTATTGATTGGATTCCAACTTTTTTTCAGCGTTTTCATGGATTAAGCGAAAAAGAAGCTGCAATGAAAGCTGGAGTTTTAGCTGTTGCCGTGCTTATAGGTGCACCGTTGGGGGGCTTTATTTCCGATGTTTGGGAAAAACGGAATAAACATGCAAAAGTATTTGTTTCGGCAATTTCAACTGCAATTTCTATTGTGTTTTTATATTTAGCAATTCAGACAACGTCCATGGAGCTTGCCGTTTTGTTTTTCGGTTTATTTGGTGTGCATACGGTTGCTTTTTTAGCTCCAGCATCAAGTATTACTCAAGAGGTTGTTAGAACCAACGTTAGAGCGTTATCATTTGGAATTAATGTGTTAATAATGAATTTGTTTGCATTTGCTGTGCCGGTACTTGTTGGGAAAATATCTGATGTTTTTGATTTGCGTTTTGCAATGTCATTGTTGCCAATTTTAGGAGTTATTGCAATTGTTTTATTTTTTTTGGTTCGCAATCAATATCATATAGATAGGAAAAAGTTATAAGTTATTTTTTTTAGAAATTATTATTCTGCTATTCCCCCCAACATAGGAACAAAGCTAAATGTACCATGCTCCGATTGTTCAAATTCATTTTCTGAAATTTTTACAATTTTCAACATTTTTTGTTGAGCTCCTTCTCCTATAGGAACTACCAATATTCCGCCTATAGCTAATTGTTCTAAAAGTGGACGCGGAATATATGGTGCTGCTGCGGTTATTATAATCTTGTCGAATGGAGCAAATTGAGGTAATCCTTTATATCCGTCGCCTAAAAATGTTTCTACAAAAAAATTAAGTGAACGTAATAATTGTTTTGTCTTAAAATATAATTGTTTTTGGCGTTCTATGCTATATACTCGAGTTCCCAAGGTACACAATACGGCTGCTTGATATCCCGATCCGGTACCAATTTCCAGTACTTTATCTTTTGCTTGAATATTGAGTAGTTGTGTTTGAAATGCAACTGTATATGGTTGCGATATTGTTTGTCCTGCATCTATGGGAAATGCTTTGTCGTCGTATGCATGACTTTGAAGAATAGTGTCGGTAAAAAATAAATGACGAGGAACATTTCCAATTGCATGGAGAACAGGTGCATGATGGATACCTTTAGTTCGCAATTCTTCAACTAATCGTTGGCGTTGGCCTTTATGTAAAAAACTGTCATTCATAATTATTGCAGAGTAATGAATAAATAACTCCTTCTTTAAGTGAATAGTCCGATTGTATTATTGTTTGTATATGTAAATTGTTGCAAATATGTAATGCAATACTTGATGCTATAGGCAGCATTTCTACACGAGCCGCATCCATTCCCTCTATGGAGTTTATTTCTTCGATAGTAGAACTTATTAATTGTTGATGTAATTGTTTCAATGAATTATACGGAATTTGACACCAAGGGATTGAATTATCAATGTTTGTGCTTAGTATAGTTCTAAACGTATCAAATGGTCCCGACGAACCTATTAGAATATCAATAGAATATGTGTGTGTTAGTTTGTATAGTAATTCAAACGTAGATTCCAAATACGAGTGAATATAATCTTTGTTTTGCTGAGTAAGTGGGTAAGTAGGAGATGCGGAACTAATAATTCGCTGCATTCCGTTTTCAAAACTATGTTTCCACAATATTGTAGAATTTGTAGCTATTATTATTTCGTTGCTTCCGCCACCTATATCAAGAATTAAGGCGGTTTGTTGCCCCCAATCATATGCTAATCTGTTGCCCCAATAAATGTATTCAGCTTCTTGGAGTCCGGAAATTATTTGGATTGAAAAACCAAATCTGCGTTTTACTTCATTACAAAATTCCTCAGAATTTTTTGCATTACGCAACGCAGAAGTCCCTATAGCAATTACTTTATTACAAGAATAAGAAAGAATAATATCGTTAAGTTCTTGGAGTGCTTGAATGCTTCGGAGGTAAGCCTCGGTGGTAATTATATTTGATTGTATACCACCTTGTCCCATTTTTGGGGCACGTTTTGTGGCATGCAAAATCTTATAAGAATTGCAGCTAACTGAACAAATTAAAAGGTTAAATGTGTTAGTTCCTAAATCGATTATAGCAACATTCATAATGGAAACGATGCTCTACGATTTATTTAAATGATTGGAATGATGGGTTTTTTAAACGATTTCCATTAGCGTCCCATAATTTTTGGTCTATATTTTTATCATCACGATACATTATTTCTTTTGCTACCTGACCATTAGGGTGCCAATAATAGGTGATACCTTCTTTTTTATTATGAATATAGGTAGATTCACGTTTTTTTTCACCGGTCGAATACCAGTATGTCCACGTACCTTCTTTTTTGCCGGCTTTAATTTCGCCAACCATTCCTATGTTTCCATTTTCGTGTTTTGCAAATACTTTACCTGTGTATGGTTTGCCATTTAAATAGTATAAATCATCTTGTTGATTTAATTTTGAAAGTTCTGTATTTTGTGCAAAACCAATTGTGCTTAAACAGATACATGCGAGAGTTATAATAAGAGTTTTCATATTTTTAAACATTTTATATAGAGCATACAAAAATAATAAAACTTTTTACAAATAATTTACCAAAATATGGTTTTTTTCGAACAGATTTTTATTTTTTTTGTAATGTATGTTTACCAATAATAATAGGAGTGTATCTTTCGAAGAAAAACATACAAGGTAATAATATAATAATTGTTGCCAATGCTATAATAATATTCCAAATTATAGATTGATTAAGAATTTCTATAGGCATATCTAATATATATATCATACATGCTTTGAGTATCGATATGGATAAGCCGTGTAATGCAAGTATGGTAAGTGTGTGATTACTTATTTTTGTTATTATTTTATTGTGAGAAAATTGTTTTGAAATTATGTAACAAAGGTATATACCACTTAAAGCTGTTGCATAAAAAAGAAAAATATTTCGAAATTCTAAACTGTTAAGGTCAACTCTTCCTTGAACACTATTTCCAACAATAAATATTAGAAGTATGAAAATAGATATTCCTATTATTTTGACTTTTTTGGTTAATGTAAATACATTGTTTGTTTTACAAATAAAACCTAAGCCGTAAAAAACCACAGCGGTAAACGCTATATCAATTCCCCAAGGTAATCGAAGGCTCATTACTTGAGGATAAGTATATCCAATTGCCGCACAAAGTATGAGTGAAATATATATTGAGAACGGTAGTTTGCGTAATACGTAAAATAAGAGTTCTACAACAAATAAGCAGGGGATAAACCATAACGGAATATTATGAATCATATAATTATTTGAAGCACTAGCGTATATGATTCCAATTGCAGGTTTATAGAGTGGGATGTCGATATTGGCATCGGAGCCGAAATGACGACCAACTAACAACCAAAATGCATAGGTAAGTATTGAGAAAATGATATATGGAAGTATGAGGGTTTTTGTTTTTTTATGGATGAAATCCCCAAACGAAGTTTGAGTTGATTTAAGTAAATAACCAGAAAGAAAGAAAAATAGAGGCATGTGAAATGAATAGATATATGTACTAATTTGATCCGAAATAGGTAAGTGTCCTAGTACAACTAAGTATATGCCTATACTTTTAGTGTAATCAATCCAAGTAATTCGTTGTTGCATAGTTATAAGTGAGCTAATTCTTTTAATTCAGACAATACCGAATGAATATAATCTAATTCGGTAGACCGTAAGCCAACCCATACTATTGCTCCTTCTAAAGTGCTAAATGTTTCGGCTATTAAATATGTTTCTTTTTTGAGGGCATTAAATAAATATGTTATTGTAACTTGATTAGGTTTGTCGGTAATGAAAGCTATCTTTTTTTGGGCATAGGTTCTTTCGTTTTGTTTAATGTAGTCTATAAATGACCGAACATCTTCTATGTTTGCAACTAATTCTGCGTCTCTAAAATCGTGAATAATATTGTAATGCATGTTGTAGGCAACGTGTTTACTTATCTCTTGTTTAAAATACATGATAGTATTCTTATAAATATTGCCGCTGTAGTACTCCAGTATGAGTTTTTTTTCAGGTAATATTTGATATTGTAAACGTGTATCCATTGTTTTTTTCTTTTCTAATCAAATATAAGTATTTCACCTTAAAATACAAGAGGTTTTATTAGAGGTTGTTAGAAAATTTATTAAAAACACGTCGAACTGACATTAAAATATGCTTTTAGAAGCCATACATTTCTTACTCTGAGTATTTATTGTGCAATATGTAATTACTCAAGATGTTGCTTTAATGATTTTTTTGATAACAATTTTGAACTAAAATATATATATATTGTATCAAATATTTAAATTAATTGTTTTTTTAATAAAAAATTGTAATAAAATTTGCTATTTAAACTTTCATAATGTAATTTTGCTTGTGAATAATTATTAAGATTGAAACATTATGTGTAGTGTATTAGGAATATTTGATTTAAAGGTAGAGTCGCAGAGTCTGCGTGATCAGGCTTTAGAAATGTCGAGAAAATTACGTCATCGCGGTCCCGATTGGTCGGGAATATACTGCGGCAGTCGTGCAATTCTTGCTCATGAACGACTTTCGATTGTTGACCCGCAATCGGGAAAACAACCATTGTACAGTAAAGATAAAAAATTAATATTGGCCGTTAACGGTGAAATATATAATCATAGAGAAATTAGAGCTACAACAGAACATGTGTATGAATATCAAACAAATTCTGATTGTGAAGTAATTCTTGCTTTATACAAACAAAAAGGTGTTGATTTTATTGAAGATTTAAATGGAATTTTTGCTTTTGCATTATACGATGAAGAACAAAATCGCTATTTTATAGGTCGTGATCATATAGGAATTATTCCATTATATATGGGCTGGGATAGACTTGGAAATTTTTATGTGTCGTCAGAATTGAAAGGTTTGGAGGGGTATTGTAATAAAATAGAAGAGTTTTTGCCCGGACATACTCTTGATAGTAACGATGGGGTAATGAAAAAATGGTATACACGTGATTGGATGGAATATGATGCTGTAAAAGATAATACCACCAGCATCGAAGAGCTTCGTGATGCTTTAGAAAATGCTGTGTATCGTCAGTTAATGTCTGATGTACCTTATGGTGTATTGCTTTCGGGTGGTTTAGATTCGTCTATAACATCGGCTTTAGCTAAAAAATATTCAAGAACTCGTATTGAAACAAATGGAAAACAAGAAGCATGGTGGCCTCAATTACATTCATTTGCCGTTGGTTTGGTTGGGTCTCCCGATTTAGCTGCTGCAAAAAAAGTAGCCGATCATATTGGAACTGTTCATCATGAGGTTCATTTTACGGTTCAAGAAGGTCTTGATGCTATTCGTGATGTTATTTATCATATTGAAACTTATGATGTTACAACTATTCGTGCTAGTACTCCAATGTATTTGTTAGCACGTGTTATTAAGTCTATGGGAATCAAAATGGTATTATCAGGCGAAGGTGCCGATGAACTTTTTGGTGGGTATTTATATTTTCATAAAGCACCAAATGCAGAAGAGTTGCATAAAGAAACAGTTCGTAAAATGAGTAAACTTCATATGTATGATTGTTTACGGGCGAATAAAACATTAGCTGCATGGGGAGTTGAAGGGCGTGTGCCGTTTCTCGATAAAGAATTTATAGATGTGGCTATGCGTTTAAACCCTGAAGACAAGTTGTGTCGTAACGGAAGGATGGAAAAATGGGTTGTTCGCAAAGCATTTGAGACTTATTTACCGGAAAGTGTAGTGTGGCGACAAAAAGAGCAGTTTTCTGATGGGGTAGGTTATTCATGGATTGATACGCTCAAACAAATAACGTCTGAATTGGTTTCTGACAGTCAAATGGAAAATGCAGCATTCCGATTCCCGATTAATCCTCCACGAACAAAAGAAGAATATTATTATCGTTCGATTTTTAGTGAGCATTTCCCTTCTGATATGGCTGCGAAATGTGTTCCCTCGGAACCATCAATTGCATGTAGCACAGCTATAGCCTTAGAGTGGGATGCTTCGTTCAAAAATAATGCAGACCCTTCGGGTAGAGCAATGCGTGAAGTTCATGAAAATGCAAAGTAATTGATTTTACAATAGCTAAACTATCTCTAAGCGGTCTGAACGTATAAATTACAATGACGTTAAAAATAATATAAAGAAGGGCAATCTCATAAAGATTTGCCCTTTTTATATTCTACAGAATATGATTTTTGTATGGTATTGTGATTCAATTGTTTTAAAATAATTGAATAAATTTTTTTATTAAAAAAATAGGTGATTGTGTTGTAAATACACTAAAAAAATGTATGTTTACACAAATATTGTTTTTATAGTTTTTTAACACATTGTATTATGAATCAAATTTCTTACAAATCACTCGTTGTGTCTTTTGTAGCATTAATTATTTCTACATTTTCATTACAGGCACAAGACAAAAATTTTTACATCTATCTTTGTTTCGGTCAGTCAAATATGGAGGGGCAGGGAGCAATTCAAACTGTTGATAAAACAGTAGATAGTAGATTTAAAACATTTCAAGCTTTAGATTGTAGTAATCTTACCAGAACTAAAGCAACTTGGTATACAGCAACGCCACCTACATGCCAGTGTTATTCTAAATTATCACCTGCCGATTATTTTGGTCGTACTATGGTTGCTAATTTGCCTGATAGTATTACCGTTGGAATTATTAATGTTGCTATAGGTGGCTGCGATATTCGTTTGTTTGATAAGGATATTTACGAAGATTATGATTCCACCTATGCCGAATCATGGTTTACTTCAAAGGTTAAGGGATACGAATGGAATCCTTACGAATATCTTATAGATTTAGCAAAACTTGCTCAGCAAGATGGTGTAATTAAAGGAATTTTATTGCATCAAGGCGAAACAAATACCGGTCAATCTCAATGGCCTTCGTATGTAAATAAGATTTATACAGATATGCTTACTGATTTGGGGTTAGAAGCTCAAGAAACACCGTTGCTTGCTGGACAAGTATTATCTGCAGCCGGAAGTTGTTGTTCGAGTATGAATTCTATTATAAATACGTTGCCTCAAACAATTCCTAATTCGTATGTTATTTCTTCGGCTAATTGTCCCGGTCAAGATAATGCGCATTTTAATTCCGAAGGGTATAGAATGTTGGGACGCAGATATGGCGTGCAAATGCTTAAACTACTTGGATATAATGCTGTGTATGCAGAAGCTGAATGTGGTACTGTAGGGGGCGATTGGTATATATTGGCCGACAATGCAGCTTCAAATGTTCGATATATAACTGCAAAAACCGGAAAAGAAAGTCTTACAGTAGCTCCTACAAGTTCCGACGCTAGTATACAATATAGTGTAACAATATCTAAAGATACTACATATTATATTTACGGAAGATTTAAAAATCCAACTACATCAAACGATGCATTTTGGATTAAAATTGACGACGGGGATTTTGTTTTGTACGATAATCTAACTACTGTATCGTGGGAGTGGAAACTTATTACATCGCTTGATTTTACAGCAGGAGAGCATACCATTACTGTAGCTTATGCCGAAACGGGAGCATGTTTAGATAAAATTGCAGTTAAAGATTCGCCAATACTACCAGTATCGGTAGCCGAAGAAGCAATAAATGTGTGTGCTGTTGATATTATTTCTACATTGCCGGCTCTTGCAAGTAATGGGAATTATTTGGCTCAAAATGTTCCAAATCCGGTAGATAAATCAACCATTATCTCGTTTACTATTGTAAAACCATCGAATGTTACAATTACGTTATATTCATCAACCGGAGGCGAAGTTGACACTATAACTTCCGGGAAATTTGATACAGGTACGCATTCTGTAAATTATATTCGTTCTCAAATTCCTGCAGGAACATATTATTATACAATTACTACAGATGAATTTACTTCAACCCGTTCTATAATTTTTACTTCAAATAATTAAATTGTTTGCTTATTGCTATCAATGAGGTATGTAAAGCAAATTTATACATTGTATAGAATAAATCGATAGTTTGACTTTGAATAGTCATCTATCGATTTTTTTTAATTTAGATATCGTATATATTATATTTGATTCTTATTAATTAAGCAATATTTTTAAGGAATGTATAAGGCAGAAAACAAGAATTAACTTGTTTTTTATAATGCTGTTTATTTTTTGAAAATTAATCCTAAAGTTTCTACCTTCGAATAGTAAAATTATTATTTTTGTACATACGTTAAAAAATAAAAATCTACTATCATGTTTCAAAAAATAATAATTTTTGTTTGTTCAAGTTTTCTTGGTATTTTCCTGTTTTCATCATGTTCACAAGTCCCAAAACATGCTCAGTATATTCCATCTGATGCTGCCTTTGTCGGGGTTGTTGATATTATAAGTATTGCTCAAAAAGGCAAATTGCAAGATGCCAAATCATTACAAACCTATAAAAATGCACTTGATGCATTGCGTTCGACCGACGAAAATACTGCAGTGTTGTTAGAGTCGTTGGTTAATGATCCTCAAAAATCAGGTATTGATGTGTTTTCTGATTTGTTTGTGTTTTCGGTATTGCAAAATGAAAAACTGTTTGCGTGCGTATCGGTAAAACTCGATAGTAAAGAAAATTTTCAAAATTTAATGGAAGGTTTTTTAGGCGATGAATATGATTTGCAAGAACGGGAGGGGGTTACATATTATACTAACGAAACCAATTCATGGATAGCTTTTAATAATCAAACAGCTCTGTTTATTTCATCTATTCAAGCAAAACCAGAAGAAGGTATAGAATTTATTCAACGTGTATTTACCCAAACAAAATCTGAATCAATTGTAGAAAGTAAAGAGTTTACTCAATTTTATGAACGTAAAAAAGATGTGAGTTTTTGGATTTCGTCAACTCATATTATTGAAGGTTTAACTGCCGAAACGAAATCTATGTTGGAAAAAAACTTGGAATCGTTTCAAGGTCTAACACTCGACGATGTTTTGAATAATTATATTCATATATTTTTAAATTTTGAAGATGATGCTATAACTCTCGATTTTAATCTCGAAGCTAATGATGCGTTTAAAGCATTTTTAGAAAAAACAGATTTTTCAAAAGATAAAATAGCAGAAGAAATTTTTGCATATTTTCCACAAACAAGTTATTTTTTACTTACCTATGCATTCGATAGTGATAAATTAATATCGTATTTGCAAGGTTTACCCGATTATAAACAAATTGAAGCTGATTTAAAACAACAAGGAATATCAGTAACAGAATTTATATCGGCTCTTAATGGCGATGTAATGTTGAGTATTTATAATGCTTCGCTCGAAATTGTTGAAAAAAAACAAACTCTTTTGCAGCAGGACGAAAAAGGTAGATATATGTATATAGATACGATAATAAGTGATGAACAAATTATTCCAAAAGGTTCTTTGGTAATTAGCTTAAAAAATGAATCGTATATTCAATCTTTCATTACTAAAAATATTCCTGCCGATATGTATACCAAGCAAGAATCATATTTGGATTTTTCTCAAACAGTTGGTTTTCCAATGTTTGTTGGAACTCATAATAATATGCTTATGATTTCTACAGATGCCGGAGCTATGAGCCAGTTTTACGAAGGTGGATATGCTGAGGCGTTTACTATGTCTGATTTGTCACAAGAAATAGATGGATCTGCTTTTTATTATCTCAATCTCGATATTGAGTCTTATCCAATTCAGGTAAAAGAGTATATTAATAAATCGTTTTTGCAACATATAATTAAACCATATTATTCTACATTTCAGTCGCTTACTATTTCTTCGAATGGCAAATACAGCGGACGATTGCAAATACTTTTAAAAAACGATAAAGAGAATAGTTTGTATCAAATATTGCAAATGTTAGATTCTAACAACACTCCACAATAATGGAGTTTTAGTATGCAAATTCTATTACATACTGTTGTTCCTCATCCTATGCAAGGGGCTGTGAATAAGTCCGATGTGTGGCTGCGGGAGTGTGTTTTTGAATCGGGGCAATTGTATCATATAGTTGCTCCAAGCGGTACAGGTAAAACATCGTTGTTACACATATTATATGGTATTCGACACGATTATTCGGGTATTGTAACTTTTAACGACGAAAGCATACAATCGTATACTCATTCGAAATGGTGCGAACTCAGAACTAATTCTGTAAGCATGGTATTTCAGGGCTTACGCTTATTTCCCGAATTAGATATAATGGAAAATATAACAATTAAACAGAAACGAACCAATCATACTCCGCGTATGTCTATTTCTTCTATGCTCGATGCATTAGGTATGATGCCCCATATTCACAAAAAAGCAGGAGTGTTGTCGTATGGGCAACAGCAACGGGTGGCTATAGTGCGTGCGCTATGTCAACCATTTAAAATTTTATTGCTCGACGAACCGTTTAGTCATTTAGATACCGAAAATGCTCAAGCTGCTTTAGAATGTATTATGCAAGAAGTTGAGCAACAGCAGGCAACGTGTATTATAACTTCGCTTCAATCACAACCTTTTCAACAACATATGCATGTTTACCATTTATAAAGAAATATGGAAATTGGTTACCAAGTCGCTAAGTGTGTCGCAATTGATTACATTCGCAGTCTCGGCATGTGTTGGATTGTTTATTTTGTTTTTTGCTGTGTATATGTATTTAGATTTTACCCAGTATATTCAAAAAGACGCGTCGTTGTTTGCTAAAGAGTTTATAATTGTAAGCAAAAAAGTATCGATGTTGCAAACAATTACACAAAAACCTGCACAATTTACCCCACGTGAAATTAAAGAAATAAAAAAACAAGAATTTTTTACGCAGGTAGATGTGTTCGAAACATCACAATTTCAAATAAAATTGTATACCGATAGCGATAAATTACCGCCACTTAGAACAGATTTGTTTTTTGAATCGGTTCCAAATCAATATATACAAGCCGATATGATAGATTGGAATTGGAGCGAAGGGCAAACATTTATTCCAATTATATTTCCACAGAATTTTTTGTCGCTGTATAATTACGGATTTGCTCCGGGGCAGGGCTTACCGCAACTTTCGGAATCTGTATTTACCAAAATTCCATTAAAAATTAAAATTTCGGGAAACGGAAAACAACACATTTACGATGCTCGAGTTGTAGGTTTTTCGCAACGAATCAATACAATATTAGTTCCGCAAATGTTTTTGCAATGGGCTAATAATACATATGCCGAACATCAATCAAAAGGAGCATCGCGATTAATAATTGCCTGTGAAAATATTGCAAATCCTAAGATTTTTGAATATGTAGCACTTAAAAATTTTCAAATTAACGACGAAAGTTTAGTAAATAGTAAATTAGCATTTTATTTAAAAGTTTCGGTATCGGTTGTGGGTTTTGTAGGCCTGCTTATTACCTTATTGGCTATGTGGTTATTGGTTTTTAATTTTCAATTAATTATTGAAAAAAATAAAGAAAAAATTCAAAATTTATCCTTGTTGGGCTTTAGTATAGCTCACATTGCTAAGCCCTATATGCTCATTTCTATAGTTGTTACAAGTGTATGTGCAGTATGTGCATGTGTATTGTCTATACTTGCTCATTCTGTTGTTCTCGACACACTGCGAGTATTGGTAGAAATTCAACCACCCATTTTTATAATACCATTAACACTTACAATAGTGTTTTCGGCATTATTATCTGGAATTCATGTATATACTATACGAAGTACAGTTAAAAAAACAGTGCTTTAAATACTAGCTTTTTGTTCTCATCGGCTTGCTGTTATAGCCCAATCAAAATTTTCTATCTTGCTAACTTTCTACCTTTATAAACTTTCTAACTTTATAAACTTTCTAACTGTATAAACATACTGCAAAAAAATATGTATTAATATGTATACAATATTTCATTTTTCACTATTTTTACATAAATTTAGAAACTAATATGTTCGTATGAACTTTTCAATACTTATTATAGATAACACGTCAATATCTCAGGTAATTGAGAATATTTATGATACTATTGCTCTTAATCATACTATTACCGAGCGAACAGGGGAGATGATATTAGCAGAAGCAACTATTACAGATACGTATCATTATATAATAATAGATTCCGAAGATGAATCGTATATAATGAAGTTGTTAAACTATTTTAGAAGTCGTAGAATTTTTAAACATGTGCCTGTTCTTATTCTTTCTAAACATGGAATTACCGCATTTGCCGAAAAATTCTCGTCGTTTGGTATTGTAGATTTTTTACAAAAACCAATTGATGAGTATTTGCTTACATATACACTTTTGTATACATATAATGTTAGCAGGTCTTTGTATTCGTTGCAAAATGAGAATTTAATTCTCAAACAAAAACTCATAAATTTAGAAAAATTGAGAGTAACTAACATATCATTAGCATCGGCTTCGCAACGATTAGAAGATATTAATTTTTTGTTGGAAGAATCGCAATCGAAAATTAAAAATCAACAACGTGAGCTCATTGCCGAAAAAAACAAGTCGGAAGAATTGTTGCGTAATATTTTGCCCGAAGAAATATCGCGTGAGTTGATGATAAATGGTGAGGCACAACCGCAATTTTATAAAAAAGTTACGGTTATGTTTACCGATTTTGTTGGGTTTACCAAAGTATGCGAAAAAAGAGAACCACAAGATATGACCCAAGAGCTCAATCGTCATTTTTCATATTTCGACGATATTTGCGAAATTCACTATCTCGAAAAAATTAAAACAATTGGAGATGCTTACATGTGTGCCGGAGGAATACCTATGCGTAACAATAGTAACCCGTTCGATATAATTCTTGCTGCTATGAAAATGATGGCGTATATGAATATAGTGAACGACGAAAAAATGGCACGTAACGAACCTGTGTGGCAAATTAGAATAGGTATTCACACCGGAAGTGTGGTAGCTGGTGTAATAGGCAAACGAAAATTTGCATATGATATTTGGGGCGATGCTGTAAATACTGCCTACAGAATTGAAAGTACGAGTGAGGCGGGACGTATAAATATTTCCGGTGATACATACAATTTAGTAAAAGATTTTTTTGAATGTACCTATCGCGGAAAAATATATGCTAAAAATAAAGGTGAAATAGATATGTATTTTGTAGATAGAATTAAGCCTGAATTTTCTAAAGATGAATATGGATTTGCTCCAAACAAAGAGTTTAACATAGCTATAGCAAAATTATAATATTAATATGCGAAGATTGTTTTTGTTAATTTTATTGTCATTATTCGCAATCGTTTCATTTTCTCAAGCGGTTGTAAATAAGTCTATTAATTGGATTCCATTTGAGCAGGCACTTGTAAAGTCAAAACAAGACGGGAAACCGGTGTTTTTAGATGTTTATACCGATTGGTGTGGTTACTGTAAGCGAATGGATGCTACTACTTTTCAAGACACATCGGTAATTCGGTATATAAACCAACATTTTCACGCAGCAAAATTAAATGCAGAAACTACCAAGCCTATTCAGTTTAGAGATAGTGTGTACACCAATTCTAAATTTGTAGAAGGTCAGCGTGCTACTTCACACGATGTGGTAATGGTACTTACCGGTAACCGCCCATCGTATCCAACCATAGTGTATATTCTCGAAAGTAAAGGTATTATAGCTCCGGTGCCGGGTATGCAAACGGTAGAAACAATTCAACCGTTTTTGTTCTATTTTGGAGAAAAAGTATACGAAATTACTAATTTGTGGGAAGCTTTTTATAAAGGATATACTGCACCAAAATTTACAAAATAATATGGAAGAAGCAGAATCGATACAGAATTTGCAGCAACGTTTACATCAGTTAGAGCAACTGAATGCTGAATTGTATGCACAAATACATGATTTGCAGACGCGTATGAATCGTTTCAAAATTGTTGTGCGTCAAACCGATAATTCTGTTATGATTTACAATAAACATTTAAAACTCGAGTGGGTTAATGTAAGTTTTCGAAAATTATTTGCATGCAGTATGTCGCGTTTTATTGAATTATACGGTGAATCTATTCTTGCAAATAGTATAGAAGAAAATATAAAATCTATTATTGATAATTGTATATTTACCAGAAATAGTGCAATTTACGAAACATACATTCTCGACTCGCAAGGCAATAGACAATGGGTGCATAGAAATATTACTCCAATATTTGGTTTAGACGGTTTGTTCGATAAATTAGTAGTGATAGACTTTAATATTACACCTCAAAAAATGGCTCAGGAAGCTATAAACGAGCAAAAACAAGCTTTAGAACATCAACATGAATTAGCAATTCAACAACGCGACGAAATTCAAATACAAAAAAAGGAAATAGAACAAGCATTTAAGAAAAATAGTGCACAAAGCGTTAAAATGCAATCTCTTCTCGAAAAATTGAATGAACAAAATGCGGAACTTGAAAAAGCTCGTCAGATTGCAGATAAAGCCAACGAAGATAAATCGCAATTTTTGGCAAATATGAGCCACGAAATTCGTACTCCAATGAATGGGGTAATAGGTATGACACAATTGTTGCTTAAAACCAATTTGTCGCCACAACAACGCGATTATGCCAAAACAGTGCAAGATTCTGCAGAGTCGCTTCTTACTATAATTAACGATATCCTCGATATTTCTAAAATAGAAGCAGGAAAAATTGAACTTGATTATCACGAATTTAACTTCAAAAATTTGATGCAGTCTATATATAAACTGCTTGAGGTGAAATTTTCGGAAAAAAGCGTGCAGTTTATTATCGATATCGGTGATGATGTGTCGGAATACATACATGGCGATTCTACTCGTTTGAAACAAGTATTGATAAATTTAGTGAATAATGCACTTAAATTTACCGAACAAGGTGCTGTAACACTGCATATTAAAACATTGTATAAAGATGCCGAAAATACCCGCATTTACTTTGGTGTAGAAGATACCGGTATCGGTATTCCACAAGATAAATTGGCTTCGGTATTCGAAAAATTTACACAGGCCGATACATCAACTACACGTAAGTATGGAGGTACCGGCTTAGGCTTATCTATTTCGGTGCAATTAATAGAAATGATGGGCGGGAAATTGGAAGTTTCGAGTACCGTAGATGTAGGAAGCACATTCTTTTTCGACCTTCCATTTAAGCGTGTTTCTGAAGAACGTAAGGCGGAAATTAAACGTAAAGAAGACATGGAATCGCGTGTTGATGCTATTTCGTTTGCTCCGGGGTTACGAATTTTAGTTGCCGAAGATAATTTGACAAACCAAAAATATATACGCAATTTGTTGAGTATGTATAATTTGGAGGTAGAAATAGTAGACAATGGTAAGCTTGCTTACGAAGCTGTACAAGCAAAAGAATTTGATTGCGTGCTTATGGATATGCACATGCCCGAAATGAATGGGGTAGATGCAACCAAAGCGATACGTGAGTTACAAGATGTAACCAAATCTAACATACCTATTATAGCCCTTACTGCAGCTGCGTATAAAGAAGACGAAGATCGTATGATGGGGGCAGGGGTAAATGCATTTTTGACCAAGCCCGTAAACGAACCAAAATTGTTGCGTACCCTACAAGCAATAGACGAGAAGTTTACCTGTGTGAAATTAGATGTGCCAATGCAAGAACCTGTTGCTGAACCGCAAATTTCAGCAACTGTTACAGAAGTTTCTGCGGTGCAAGAAAATTGCATTCATGTAGAAAATGTTCAAAATCAACAAGAAACAATTGCCGATGATGAATCTGGACCACTGATTACCCAAGCCGATTTTTATGAAAACTTTGGCATGTTCAAAGCTGATGTGTTAAACGATATTATAGATGACTTTGTAAACAACGTAGAGGCAAAAATGGCGCGCATAAAATCGAGAATAGATGCCGACGAAATGCGAAAATTAATGCTCGATGCACATTCGCTCAAAGGCGAAGTGGCTATGTTTGCAGCCTACAAAGCAAAAGAAGCCATGTTTACACTCGAAGACAAAGGCCGCAAAGAAATACGCGACAATCTTCAAAACGACTACACCACCGCCTACACCCTCGTTATGCAATTAAAAAACGAATTGTTGGGGTATAAAAAGTAGTAGGTGGGGAGATTTCGTTTGATGAAATAGTTGGTTAAAAACAATAAATATTAATGTAACAAATTAGAATATGAAATAATTTCTTTTGATTTGACAAAATAATCTTGCCTATACACACGATGCTAAACTGAAACTTTTTATTTATTTTTGAAAATTGTAAAAAAAAGAAATTAAATATATGAGTTTAAATACACAATCACTGCAACCCGTTATAAACTTTCTTTGGACGGTTGCTGATGATGTTTTGGTAAATACCTACCAAAAAGGAAAATACAAAGATGTTATTCTACCAATGGTAGTTATTCGTCGTCTTGATTTGCTTTTAGAGCCTACAAAAGACCAAGTTTTAAAAACATTCAACGAATACAAAGACAAACTTCAAAACCTTGATAGCTTATTGACTAATGGTAAACATGGTTCTGGTTTAGCTTTTTATAATACTTCAAGATTTACTTTAAAAAAACTACTTGACGACCCCAAAAACCTGAGAAGCAATTTTGAAAACTACTTGAATGGCTTTTCGGAAAATGTGCAGGACATTATCAAACAATTCAAGTTCAGAAATGAAATTGAAACGTTGGACGAAGCAGATATTCTGTTTTCGCTGATTGAAAAATTCTGTTCACCGAAAGTTGAATTGCACCCCGACAAGTTGCCACCCTTAGCAATGGGTTATGTGTACGAGGATTTGGTACGCCGATTTAACGAAGAAAACAACGAAGAAGCCGGAGAACATTTTACGCCAAGGGAAATCATTGATTTGATGACGCACCTTGTTTTCTTACCTGTGAAAGACAAAATTCAACAAGGAACTTATTTGATTTATGACCCTTGTGTAGGTAGTGGCGGTATGTTGACTATTGCCAAACACTTTATGCTCAATCCCGAAGGATTGATTAAAAGTAATTCTACCGTTCATTTATACGGACAGGAAAGTACGCCTTTCATTTATGCGACTTGCAAAAGCGATATGCTTATAAAGGGCGAAGACCCTGACAAAATTGTGTATGGAAGCACTTTGAGTGCTTACGGGTTTGATAAAGATTTGAAATTCGATTTCATGCTTACAAATCCGCCATACGGCAAAACATGGGCTCCCGATAAAAAAGCATTGGGCGTTGGCCCTAAAGGAGCCATTATTGACAAACGCTTTATGCTGAAAGGCAGCTACAAAGAAGAAGCCGTTACCAGCCGTGTGAATGACGGACAG
>MWCJ01000025.1 GCA_002069975.1 Bacteroidetes bacterium ADurb.Bin217
CCTTTTGCTATATCCATTCCCTCTAAATCTTCGGGAGAAGTTTCGATACGAACAAGTATTGAATTTTTGAATTTTTTAGCTTCGTCGGCAAAAAATACGATTTGTCCTGTTGCGGCTCCCGGCGATGCAGGTAAACCTTTTGCAATTTTATCGGCATTTTTGATTGCAGTAGCCGAAAACACAGGGTGTAATAATTCGTTTAATTTATTAGGCTCTTGTTTTAACAATGCTTTTTTCTCATCTATTTCTCCGGCACGCAATTGTTCCATAGCTATGCGAACCATAGCAGCTCCGGTGCGTTTACCGTTACGAGTTTGCAACATCCACAATTTACCGTCTTGAATGGTAAACTCTATATCTTGCATGTCTTTGTAATGAGTATCTAATTGTTTTTGAATTTCAAATAATTCTTTGTACGCAGCAGGCATAGTTTCTTCTAACGATGGGAATTGCGATACGCGAACATCTTCGGTAATTCCTTGCAATTGAGCCCAATCTTGCGAACCGCGTTTGGTAATTTGTTGTGGTGTACGTACACCTGCTACCACGTCTTCGCCTTGTGCGTTTATTAAATATTCGCCGTTGAATACGTTTTCGCCTGTAGCCGAATCTCTGGTAAAAGCCACACCTGTTGCAGAGTTGTTGCCCATATTTCCGAATACCATAGCTTGTACGTTTACTGCAGTTCCCCAATCAGCAGGAATTTTATTCATTGCACGATAGTAGTTTGCACGTGGGTTCATCCAGCTGTTGAATACTGCACATACAGCACCCCAAAGTTGTTCCCATGCATCGTTCGGAAAATCTCTTCCTGTTTGTTTTTTAACGGCAGCTTTGAATTTTTGTACCAATTCTTTTAAATCGTCTACCGATAAATCTGTATCGTTTTCTACACCACGCGCCTCTTTCATGTGTTCCATGATTTCTTCGAATGGGTCAATATCTTCTTTTGATTCGGGTTTCATTTCTAATACCACATCGCCATACATTTGTACAAAACGACGGTACGAATCCCATGCAAAACGTGGGTTTCCAGATTTTTTTGCAATACCTTCTACAGCATCATCGTTCAAACCAAGGTTAAGTACAGTATCCATCATACCGGGCATAGACACACGAGCTCCTGAACGAACCGACATTAATAAAGGATTTTCTTTATCGCCGAATTTCATGCCCATAATATTTTCTACATATGCCATTGCAGCTTGAACTTCTGATTTTAAAAGTTCTACAACTTTCGCTTGCCCAAGTTCATAGTATTCGGTACAAACTTCGGTAGTAATTGTAAATCCCGGAGGAACCGGTATGCCAATTAGGTTCATATCGGCTAAGTTAGCACCTTTACCGCCTAATAAATTTTTCATCTCTGCTTTTCCTTCGGCTTCTTTATTACCAAAGGTATACACGCGTTTTTTTTGTCCCATACGTTATTTTTATTGTGATTAATTATTCGATTTCTTACCTACAAAAATAATTTTTTTTTTGCAATTTATTACGAGCATATCGTATATATTTTATCTAAATACCTCATAAGTAGAATGCTAAACGAATGAGGCATTATGCTGCTTTGTGTCAGATTATTTGCTATGCAATATTGTGCTTCCGCAATTTCATAATTGTAGCCATTGCCACTGTATTGGGGGCTTACATCATGTGTTCCTTCGGAATTTATATGGCTTATTTTGCAGGGGCAGTGCCACATTCTGTGCATGTGTATTTGTCCGTGTGTTCCTGTAATAATAGCTTCGCACGGTAGGTTACGGGTAAACGATGCTTCTATATGAACGTTCAAAGATTGAGCATATTCAAAATCTATAGTGTCGTCTACATCTATACCTAATTCTGTTTTGTGCATGTGTGCCTGTATTGTTTGTGGTTCGCCAAATAAATGAAGTGCTAAAAACACAGGGTACAATCCTATATCGAGCAGAGCTCCACCTCCCAATTCAGGCGAAAACAAGCGAGATTCGGCAGAGTAGGGGACTTCAAATCCAAAATCTATATGAGCATGTGTTACCTGCCCTATTGCACGGGTTTCAATGAGGTGTTTCACGGTTGCCACCGATGGCATAAACATCGTCCACAAGGCTTCCATCAAAAATGTTTGTTGGCGTTGGGCTATTGTAGTTAATTCTAATAATTGTGGAGTATTGAGCGTAAATGGTTTTTCGCATACACATGCTTTGCTATGTTCTAAACATAAGCGTGCATGTTCGTAGTGCAGATTGTTGGTAGTTGCTATATATATAATATCAATCTCGGGATTTGTTACCAATTCTACATATGAACCATAGAAGTGTGGAGCCCCATATTCATTGGCAAATGCACGTGCACGCTCTACCGACGATGATGCTACGGCATGCAATTCTGCATGGGGAACCGACTGTAATCCTTGAGCAAATTTATGTGCTATTTTACCGGGACCTATTATTCCCCAACGGTAGGTTGTCATACAATTTCTACAATAAAATAGTTTTTCTTGCCTTTTTGAATCAAAATGTATGAATTGTTTATAATGTAAGAAGAATCAATAGCTATTTCTGGACTTTCTATTTTGCTTTTGTTTAAACTTACACCGCCTCCTTGAATCATTTTACGAGCCTCGCCTTTGCTGGGGAATATGTTGGTATGTGTTGCCAATAATTCCAAAATTTGAATTCCTGCCTCAATGTCTGCTTTTTGTATTTGAAATGTAGGAACTCCGTCGAATACTGCCAAAAATGTTTTTTTGTCTAATGCTGCCAACGATTGTGCAGTGCCACTTCCAAACAATATAGCCGATGCTTCTACAGCAGCATTGTATTCTTGTTCGCCGTGAACCATGCAGGTAACTTCTTGTGCCAAGCGTTTTTGCAATACACGCATATGCGGTGCTTGTGCATGTTCAGCTATTAAGCTGTCAATGTCTGCTTTGGTAAGCATGGTAAATATTTTTATATATCGTTCGGCATCTTCGTCAGAAACATTCAACCAAAATTGGTAAAATGCGTAGGGCGATGTGCGTTCCGGGTCTAACCATACATTACCCGATTCTGTTTTACCGAATTTAGTACCGTCTGATTTAGTAATAAGCGGACAGGTAAGTGCATACGCTTCGCCCGATTCTTTGCGGCGAATAAGTTCGGTGCCGGTAGTAATGTTGCCCCATTGGTCGGAACCGCCCATTTGCAATTTGCAATTGTGATGTTTGTATAAATAGAGAAAATCGTAACCTTGTACCAACTGATAGGTGAATTCGGTAAATGACATTCCCATTTTAGCATCTTCACCTAAGCGTTTTTTTACGCTGTCTTTACTCATCATGTAATTTACGGTAATGTGCTTTCCAACATCGCGTATAAAGGCAAGGAAACTGAATTCTTTCATCCAGTCGTAATTGTTTACCAATATGGCTGCATTTGCTTTGTCTGAATCAAAATCGAGGAACAACGCCAACTGTTTTTGTATACAATCTTGGTTATGACGGAGTGTAGGTTCGTCCAACAAATTGCGTTCTTGCGATTTGCCGCTGGGGTCACCTATCATACCGGTAGCACCACCTATTAAGGCTATGGGTTTGTGTCCGGCAGCTTGAAAATGTTTAAGCATCATTACACCTACCAAATGTCCTATGTGGAGCGAATCGGCAGTAGGGTCTATTCCTAAATATGCCGATGTTAATTCTTTTTGTAATTGATCTTCGGTTCCCGGCATAAGTGTATGCACCATGCCACGCCATGTAAGTTCTTGTACGAAATTCATATTAAAGTTTGTAAAATTTTGGCAAATATAGGAAAAATGTCTGAATGTCTGAATGTCTGAATGTCTGAAAAGTCTAAAGGAGTTAAAGGTGTAAGGGTGTAAGGGTTTAGGGGGCTGAAAAGTCTGAAGTCTCGTTAATTGTAAAACAACCACGATACAGCAAACGATACATATCCTGATTGCTGAGGATAATGCAGTGCTGTAAATTGTTTGCCGAACAAACTTGCATATAATCCGGTGTATGAAACCATACAGCGAATAGGTTTGTACTTAATAGATATAAATGCATTTACATGCGGGAAATCTCCAATTTCTTTGTCGAATTGTTGTGTAAATGTATTTAATGCTGTGTTGTATTGCGGTACATTATATTTGGGATAATACAATGCTTCTAATCCAATGTATGTGTCTATTAATTTTTTGTAAAATACATTTCTAAAAGCAATAGAATTGTAAGTAGCCCATACCGGATAGTCTAACCCTGATGTGGAGTTTGTTTGAAGTAATAAGCTATTGTTTAGTAAGAATTTCCATAATTTGGTTTCTTTATTGAGCGAAGCTACAAAAGCCTGAGCCGGTTCGTCTGCTTGCATTATAGTTCCTTTGGTGTTAAAATACAAATATTGTTTTAGATAATATTTTGAAATTGTAATACTTGTATTGTATGCAGGCATGAGTGCAACAAATGAAATATGATGAATCTGTTGTTCCGTAAAATTATTATCCCAATTGTAATGATTTGATATATACCGTGAATACATGTTGCGAGGTTTGGCATTCGTATACGAATAATCTGCAGACACCTCTATAGTCTTATCTATAGAATAATCAATAGATTTTGTGAGTTTTAGGTTTGCAATATTATCGTTGGCATAATCGCCCCACACAAAATAGGAGTGATTGTATTCTAATTTTACATCATGGCTAGGTACCTCAAAATCACAATCGGCATTAATATATACGGAATTAGAAAATTCATGAGGATATGAAAAGTCATAATTACGCATATACGAGTGATTGTATTGATATGCAGCAGCAAATACCGAATGGTGCGTAATAGAAGAATTTTTGCCCGATAATTCTACAAAAAACACATTTTCTGTTTGAGAAACACGATTTGTGTCAAGCGTTTGAATGGTATCCCACAATGTTTTAGTATACCAATTTGTTGGCAAATTTGTGTGAGTATAATTAAAGGAGTATGACGTGTGTCGTAATGAATATCCAAGTGCTACCGGGTAAGAATATAATGCAATTGATGATGAATCTCTGTACATTGGTTTTTTAGAAATATTCCACTTAATAGTACTATGAGCATTATGATTGGTAATGTGTGAAGATGCATTTTGGAGCGACATTATAAAATTTTTCTTAGATATAAGAGAATCGTCCAAAATTCCACCATTTACATCGTATACATAGGAATTAAATGCATATTTGAAATATAATGAAAATCTTGAACCATTATATGCTACCCAAGGAGCTATATGTTTGCCACTATAACTTTGTGGGGTATATTCGCCCATAGTTTTATAATAATGTAGCCGTGCTCCAATATTTAAATCTTTAGAATAATTTTGAGTGTGGAGTACCGAAACTTGTTGTTGTTGGTATTGTGCCCCCGAGTAATATAATTCGGTATAGGGGCGTGGGGTGTTATATATAAGCATTGTATTTGGGCGTGCCGACGAAGATTCAAATGCATGATAAAAAAAAGGCTGTGTAGAAAGTGGTGTAAATTTTAATGAAAAAGCAGGTGAGCCAAACGCTCCTAAATCAAGTTTATAATCGGACAAACGTGCATTGGGCATGGTTTCGAAAAATGTAGCATGCATAGTATCCATTGCAACCTGTGTTTTGTTCGTTGCATATTGGTTTATTTGCCAAGCGGTAATAGGTGTGTGAACAACAGAATCTTTTGTTTGCGAAAAAGCTTGCACACATACCAACCAAATTATACAAAATACAGAGTAACGTTTATTCATACTCACTACATTAAAGAAAAACGTAAATTAACACCACCATTTAAACTCGAAGTTTTATAGCCATTTGTAAGTGGTTTGTTCATACTATAATCAAGATATAATCTAATAGTAAAACGTTCGTTCAACATATAATCTGCATAAGTTTTAAGCGAATACATATTATTGCCCGATATTTTACGGGTTATATCTTCTACAATATTACGACGAATTGTTTGATTTTTTCGAATCGATAAATCCATTCTTATATTTAAATCATTTTCGTACGATTGTTTTCCATTGGCAGTATTAATGTTTACTTTGAAATTTTTAAACACATACCCACCACCTACAACATATTCTAATCCTGCTGTTTCAGATATTTCGGTATTTCTAAACGAAAGACTCACATTTCTGTTGCTGCGTACTTCGAATTTTGCGGTCATATTATTTACCAATTTTGCATCTACACCTATAATAGGATTGAACCGCTCCGAAATGCTAATATTACTTACATTGTATTGTGGTGAAAGATATAAGGCTCCATCAACTCTATCTACAAAAAAGTCATCTTCGAATACTGTTTCGGCTGTAAATGTTTCGTAAGCTCCCAAGTTATAATTGGAGGTGTAGGCATGGTTTATATTTATAGATTTAAAATAATCTTTAACATACGCTACTTTAGATAACCCATTATATGACAATCGCCAATTGAGGGTGCGAACAAAATCTTTGAACGATGAAAACATAGGTACAAAATAATCGTTAAGATACACATCGTTCGGATTTTGACCGGAATACGCCGATAAAAATGCCGGAATCAATACATCTTGCGAAGTTTCTTTATACAAAACCGGATATCCCGATATTGGGTCTACTTCGTATTCTTGTCCAATATTTTTTTCTATTAGTCTATTTGCAATTATTACTCTATTTTCTTTGAATTGTTCGTATGCTTTGTCAGAATTAAACGATGTAGCTATAGTGTTATACGACATAGTAAAATTACCGCCAATTAGAGCATTATTCTTGTTTTGTTGTGCGTCGCCTTGTAAATAGCGTGTTTCGTTTTTAGAAAAACTTCTATCGGCATTCAAGGTAATACGCATACTTTTAATAGGTTCAAGCGAAGTTTGCACACGCAATTGATTTGAATACGTTCGTTTATATTTTTCGCTTATCAGTGGGTTGTCTACAAGCCATTCGGTAGTTTGTAAATATGAGTCTATGTTAGTTGGAATTATACCCATTACATATGGCCACCCGGGAGCAGCTGTTGGTCCAAACGGTTTATACAATCCAAAATTTTGCGTACCGTATTTATATCCGGGTATGTATGTACCTTCGGACTGCGTATAGTTTACCGACATAGTTTTTGTCATCATAAGCACCGTAACCACTTGATCCATAATTTTGGTAAATGCAGTTTCTACAATATCTCGTTTACCGGTAACAGTTACTTTTGCATTTTCTACGTCTTTATTAGGAGTAAACTCAGTTTGATTTGGCGAGAGTACTTTTGTTGTTCCCATAACCACCTGACCTTTATTGTCGAGCATACTTACACGAACGTCTTCGGTTTTGAGTTTGTGGTTTATTACATATGGAGTATTTGCTTGTAATGTTATATTTTCTTGGTTATATTTTACGGTTTCTTTTTTCTTAGTTTGGTTTGTACCTTTACTTTTCATTCGTTTATTTACATCGTTCAAGTATTTCGACTTATTATACAATCGAGTAAAATTAAACGTATTGTCTAAACTTTGAGTGTTAGAATTGGTTATAGTATTTCCAAAATTATCTTGATTTCTAATTTCTGCCCCCAATTGCCAATCGTACGACCCCGAATATTTATAATTAGATGTAATCCAGTCTAATGGTTTTATTCTATTGAATGGTAATTGATATGAAAGTGTAGTTTTTTGCGAAAACGACATGTTTTCACCATATGTTTCCATGTTTCTGTATACTTCGCGACGATATTCTTGCCAAACATCTTCATTCGATTTGTCTATTACCCCATAAGGTTCGTTTATACGCGATTGATTGAGAGCGGAGTAGGTGAATTTTAAATTTTTTGAAAGAGCATAATTAAGATCGTAGGTTCGAAGCCATAAGAATTTTTTGCTTGCAGTTACGGGCAAATTTCCGTATGCCGATAAATTACGCCGTTGTTGTTCTTTATATGTTCTGTCCCATTCGTTTTTGAAGCTTACGGTGGTAGGCAACAAAAAGAAATTTATGTCTTTAATAAATGCATTTGAACTCGATTTAAATGGAGTATAATTTTTAGGACGTAAATTATACATGTAATTAAATGCAGCTTTGTATTGATGATTATAATTTTTAGCATAATCTATATCGTAGGAATAGAATCGGTTAAATGCAAAACTTGTCGAAAAATTTGAAATATTCCACGGGAGTTGTTTTTCCGATTGTTTGTTAATTCTCACGTTTGTAAAGTTGTATGAGAATCGTTGGGTAAAATCACGGGTAATACGAAGTAAAGAATCTCGTTGGTGTTTGCTTGTCATATTATCGAGCGATTGCGATAGAAGAATATCGGGATTTGTAGGGTCGTATTGAGGCATGATATAAATTTCAGAAAAATCCACATAAAATGGTAAGCTAATACTCCATGCTTCGGGAAAAAATTTATTAAGAGCTACGTTCGAAGCTACATCATACTGATACAAATCTTCTTGACTTCGTTCAAATACTTTTTGGTCAATTCCTCCAAATCCGGGTTTGCTTGTTTTACCCGAAACCGAAAGAGTTGCAAAGTCTGCTAAAGCTATTCGAGCCGATGCTATAGCAGCCCAACCGCTTTGGTCGTCAATATCGGTTAGTCGCAATTCGTTGAACCACACTATACCCGATTTTTTACGTCCGTCGTCGAGTGGGTTTTTTGCAGTTTTTTTCTTATTTCGCACACCTATCATTATAGTGCGAACATTACCAATATTTGGTTTACCCTTTATACTTACTCTGTTTTTGCCATGAGCAATAGAATACACATGATATGTTTGCAAATCGGAAATTATACCATCTGCTATCATCTTATCGCGTTCGAGTTTTAATTCTTTAAATACCGCTAATTCCAACGATATCATATTTTCTTCGGGCCAAACCAACAATCGGTCAAATTCACTGTCTTTATTATATTTTCCGGGAGTGGTTAGAGTTAATGGTACTTCGTATTCATAATAATTTTCGGTAAAATCAGAACCTACTCGAATAAACGCACAGAGTTCGCCGTCTTCTAAATTGTAGGCTGCATCATCTAATTCTTCGGCATGAACAAACATTTCTATAGTACCAAACTGGCGTAAATCTTTGTTAAATTGTTTATAAACTGCTTTAGAATTACCATCTTCTAAATCTACAACTTTAAGCGATAGGGCGGTTTCGTTTAATGCTTTAATACTTTGGCTGTTTGGGTCTATTACTCGGTCAACTCCCGGAGGCAATACGTAATTGACAGGCGAACGTGATGCATTTTCTTCGATATTAACAACCGAAATATCAAACTCCGAATCGTTAAATAAATCGTATTCCCCCGATTCGTATAAAGGTTTGCTATAACGTCGCCAACTACTGTAAACGAGAGCAAATTCGGCAATACGTAATACAATAGAATCATTAAATCCGCGCAAAAACATACGCATTGATTGTATATCTCTAAAATCTGAAATATCGCCAATTCGTTGTTTGTCTTCCGATTGTATTGGAATTTTAATTTGATACCAATTTGTATAGGTAGTTTTATTATTTTGTTTATTTGTTTCTACAATTTTGTCGACAATAAAATTTTTACCTACAACTAAATCTTGTGGACGAAGACTAATATGATATTGATAATATGCTTCGGTTTCTTGCAATGTATTGTCGTTGTTTAAGTCTTCGATATCGGGTTTGTACGACGAAACGCCTTGAGTACTTGCTTCGGGGGTATTGCCATCGTATCCGCTAAAATATTTGTACATCCATACCACATCAGAATTCACGCCTCTATTATCGAGATACGACGAATAATTATCGGCAGAGGGGTCATTGTAGAACCGTTCAAATACAGATTCTTCAACCACAATTTCTTTTACATCTTGCAAATACGACGCGAAAAAGTTACGTTCGGCATCGTCATTTAAACCATCGAGTCCCACATCTTGAATTACACGTTGTACATCGTTGCTAAAACCTGTTTCTACAATAGAATAGTTTGGAACTCGTCCCCATACTGTTTGGTCGTATCGAGTAGGGTCGGGCAGCATTCCATTTTCTGCCGATTTTCGTCCATCGCGAAGAACATCTTCAGAGATTCTACCCAAATTAACATAAAAGTCGCCACCTGTATGTGCAGCTGCAGTATCGTCAACAAATGGATCCATAAGCCAAAATTCGATATACTCTACATTGCTTTCTTCAAAATCGGTAGTGGTTAACGATTGCATAATACCACTCCAGCGTGATTGTGGATTATTCAAATATCCCTGCGAATTTAAACCTGCAGATATGCCGGGTTTACCTTTGGTGTCGTAGTTATTTTGTCCGCGTTCGTATGGATAATATGCAATATTCAAAATAGTCATAGGAATATCTTCTACCGAAGTTAAATCTCTATTGGGAAATAAATCGGATTGATAAACCGCTCGCGAAAAATTTTGTTCTTGTACGTCTTTGCTTACTGGTGAATTGCGTAATTGATAAAATGTAGTATTTATATTATACCAAGTAATATGTGCTTTATTAAAATTAGTTGCTATATCGTTAACTAAATATGCTTCGGGGAACATTTGTTTTTGTAATTGTGGTGTACTTGCTATTTTCCACGATGTAGGTTCGCGCAAGTAAATTCTTCCTTCGGTGCTTTCAAAATTATCGAGTTCTACCGCATCTGATATAAATTTCGATTGTCCGGGTATTAATTGTGCAAATTCTCCCGATAGATTGATTTGCGAAACTTCTTTGGTTTTAACAAATGGCACATATTTATCGACTAACGATGTAAGTAAAATAGATTTGGTAGAATAATTTGCATCGACACCCCAAATTGTATTTGAAATTGGGTAATCGTCGAACCCTACTTTTTGTACTGCAGGTTTTTCTGACAATCGCATTATAGTAGCACCAAAATTTATATTTTGATTGTATCGGTAGTCAAAGCGAGTCCCCATTAAATTTTTAGTTTTCATACTAAACAATGGGTTACTTTCTGCTTTTATCGTAATATCGGTTCCCGATTGTAATAACCCTTCGTTAATTATTTTTACGGTACCACCCATATAATCTACAGTATAGTCTACGCCTTCAACCAGTGTGCGTCCTCCGGCAATTACCGTTACCGAATTTTTCTCAACTTGTGTAGAATTTAAAGGTATTTCGGATCGTACCGCCGATTTATATTTACCTTGAATTATAAATTTATTTTTTTCGGCAACTTGACGAGCAGCACTTTGTGTAGAATCGTACAATTGGGTGTATACATATTTTTGAGCTATGGTAGCATTGCCTATTTTGTTTTGCAGATGACTTCCAAAAGGCTCAAGTACCGGAAAATATAATAAGCCCCGCGACGAGTTTATTGTATAGCCTTCTACAAAGTCAAAAATACCATCGGCATAGGGTAAATTGTCGTTGGTAATAGTGTCGAGATTCATTACCGACAACAAATTTTTTCCTTTTATATTTCCATCGGGAATATAGGGGATAGGTGTTCCGGTTCTATCGTCTTCGTATAAAATATTTAGGGTAAAGTCGTCATTCGTAATTTTGTATCCTCCAAGTGCATACACGTTTTTCATCATCAAATCCCAATTGTTGTAGGTGGGATTCATATTAGAACCTTTCAACATTTTTACTATAAGTACATCGGGGTGTTCTACTCCGTCGCTGGTGAACTCACCCACTTGATACACTTGTCCTTGATATTCGTATTCGTAAGCTATAGCCAATATTTTAGCAGGATTTATAGCCGAACGCAATGAAATATATCCCAGTTTATTATTTATATCGTATTCGTTAGGTTTTAACAATACTGCTTGTTCTATTTTTTCGTATTCGCGACCTTGTTCTAATTTGCCAAACAATAGTGACGAAATATTGTTAATATTACGAATTCCCGAAATGTTTTTTAATTCTTTATAGAGTTTGCCATTCGAAGGTAGTGCATATTTTTTACCATCGGGTCCGAGTACATATTCATCGCCCAAATCGGTAACAGCCAATATATTTCGAGCATCTTCTTTACCTACCGATGTTTGTGTTACCCATATTTCTACTTTTCTAATTTGGATACCACTCGAAATTTCGGGAATAGTAGCAAACGATTTTTCGTAATTGTTTCTGAAATAATGACCTAAAAAAAAGTGTTTGTTTTTATCATAATTATCGGCTCTAATACTAAAATCTTCTACTTGAGCTCCGCCTTGAACTTTAATCGTAGAAAATTCTCCTTGTTGCCGAGAAAATACGCTGTTTACATACAATTTTCCAAACTGTAATTCGGTATGAACACCAAATAAACTTTGGCTGCCTGTAATAAGAGCACTGGGAATAGGGAATGATACATCGCCTACGTGAATTTTCTTAATTATTTCATCTTCATCGCCTTCGTATTCTAGTTTTACTTCTTTATCAAATTCAAATTGCGATTCGGTGTCGTATTTCACAGTCAAAGCTACTTTGTCGCCTACTTTACCTGTTACACTCATTTGAATTTTATTGTCAAAATCAAATTGAGTTCGTCGTTGTTGTTTTTTCGAAAATCGAGGGTTTTGATTGTTAGTATGTTTAAACCCAAAAGAAATTTCGGCAGCACCTTGTGGTTTAATATCCACAAAATTTTCGTCGAAAAAACTTTCATTTTTGGCACCCGGTACGTCTAAATTAGGTTTGTACGACGAAGTTCCTCCGTTACGTGATTCGCCGGCACGAGTACGCCAATACTCATCGCGACGTTGAGCAGCCGAGAAATCAAAATATTCTTTTGAAGTCATAGAATAGGGGGAGCCAATAGGCATATCACCCAACATTTTAACTATTTCATATTCACCCGATTCTTCGTTGAAGGTAACTTTATAGGTATATTCAGGAGATTCTTGTAACCGAACACCGGTAGCTTGTTGATTTTTGTCAACAAATGGATTGGGATTAGATTGTGGTAATGGGTATTTTAAATCTACTTGTTGCGGTATGGTATCGGGTGGAGCCGCTTGAGTGTCTACAAGAGCATCGGCATGAAATACATATACAGAGGCAGAGGCAACCATAATGCCTACCAAAGCAAACAAAAAAATTACATATGCATTTCGTGTGTTCTTCAAACTTTCTCTTTTTAATATCAAATGGTGTTACGCATTATATTACAGTCGTTTAAGTGCTATTTTAACAATATCTTCTACACTTACCGATGGTTGTTCGGCAACAATAGATTGCACAATTTTTTCAACTGAATTTTTGGCAAAGCCCAACATAAGCAATGCAGATAACGCTTCTTGTGCTAAAGTATTGCCTTGCGAATCGAAAAATTGATTACCGTTTGCAATTGATGTTACTTTATCTTTTAAATCTACAATAATTCTTTGAGCTGTTTTTCCTCCAATACCTTTTACAGCTTGGAGTATTTGCACATTGCCTAAAGCTATTGCTGTAGCAACTTCGTTCGACGATAACTTCGATAATATTACCCGGGCAGTATTAGCTCCAACTCCCGATACCGAAAGTAACATTCGGAACATTGCTCGTTCGGTTTCGTCGAAAAAACCATATAATTCGTGAGCATCTTCGCGAATAATTTCGTGTACCAATAATGTTGCCTTTGAATTTTGTTTTAATTGTTCGCAGGTATATACGCTAATGTGTATGCAATATCCTATTCCGGCATTATCTATAATTGCATATGTTGGGGTAAGTTTATGAACAGTTCCTCCAATATATTCTATCATACTATATTACTTTAATTGATTTGCTGTTAAATTCGAATATTCTGTACGTGCTTCAAAAATATCGCATGCAGTAAATATAGCTTGAATCATAGATAATTCCGAAGCTTGATTTTGTCCTACCAAATTGTATGCGGTGCCATGTCCCGGCGATACACGAACTATGGGTAAGCCAAATGTAACATTCACCGCATTATCAAATGCCAATGCCTTGAACGGAGCCAACGCCTGATCGTGATACATACCAAGTATAACATCGAATTTAGCAAATTCGCCCGAACCAAAAAAACCATCGGCAGCATATGGACCTAAAGCCATAATGCCTTTGTTGCGAGCTTCTTGTATAGCGGGAATTATAATTGACTGCTCTTCGTTGCCTAACAATCCATCGTCGCCGGCATGAGGATTTAATCCAAGCACTGCAATTCTCGGTTTTCTAATTCCGAAATCAGAAATCATTGACGAATTAAGCAATTCTAATTTTTGTAAAATTTTATCTTTTGTGATAAACGATGCTATTTCGGAAACGGGTATATGACCAGCTACAACTCCCACCTTCATTACATCATTCATAAGTACCATAACATGTTGAGGTGCCTTGAATTGCGATGCAAAAAATTCGGTATGACCGGGGAATTCGAATCCCGCTTCGTTTATATTTTTTTTGTTAATAGGAGCGGTAACTACTACATCTATAGCATTGTTTTCTAAATCGGTTACCGCAGCTTTTAGTGCCTGAAAAGCTGCTTTACCTGCATCAATGGTAGACACACCCGGTTCTACTTTAACCTCAGCATCGCAACAATCTATAATGTTGGGACGTTTTGGATTTGCCTCTTGTGCAGATTTTATAAGGTTAAAACTGAAATTTTGCAACTCTATAGCTTTACGATGAAAAGCAGCTGCTTTGGGCGATCCGTATACAATTATGGTTTTTCCTTCGGTTACGCGCGGGTCGTTCAACGCTTTCATTATTACCTCGTAACCTATTCCATTAATATCGCCATGTGTTATTCCTACTCGTATATGTTTCATTGTATGTATTGTATAAATTATGTATTAAACATGCATGTTCAATACGATATGTGTGTTCAATATTAAAAAAAGATAATACTCTTTTTTTTGAACGAGCAAATATAAAATTTTTTGCTGATTTCTTCGATAGTTGAGAAGAATTTATGTGGGTTAAAATATTGGAGGGTAGATATTACCGTGAGCTCAGACTTTGTCATGTAAGCCAATAGATAACTATACAAGCGAGAAACTACGCCACAGTTACTCATTTTTCTGCTTTTTCACATGCTTGCTGTTAGTTGCTGGAATTCTTTTTGCATTCTATATAAAGCATTGGTATTGTCAGTTTTAATTCACCTTTTTGTTTAGAGTAATCATTCAAATTCTTTTCAAATCTATCAAAGAAGATTGACTTTTCAGCTTGGTCAAACATATTCCTCCATGATTCAATGAAACCAATTATTGTAAAAGAATGATTTAAAAATGCTGAACCATTTAAAAATCTCATTGTATAATTCGATTTTATGGTTTTAGTAATCGTAAAGCATGATTTTTCTAGTAATTCTTTAGTTGATTCTTCTGTTCCACGATGATTAATATGATTGTTGAGTTTTGAAATATACTTGTCAAATTGTAATTCAATTATAGTATCGCGATAGATTTGATAGAATTCAGAAAACGTTCCCGTTAAATTAGTTGTCAAGCAAAAAGTGCCTGTCGGTTTAATAACTCTTTTACATTCTTTCAATACGGTTAGTGGATTCTCAAAATTATTTATCCCAAGGTTTGATGTTATCAAATCGAAATAGTTATCAGGTAGCGAGATATTTGAAGCATCACCTTCAATTAAAGTAATATTTTCAGACTTAATTGTCTCAATCTTTGATGCTGCCCGATTAAATGCCGCTTTCCATTGGTCAATTCCATAAGCCTTACATTTATTGCCTAATCGTTGAGAAATGTCAATCAATGGAAATCCAGTTCCAAAACCAATATCTAAATAGTTTTCATATTCACCAATTGGAAAGTTATCTAAAAGTAAAAGTCCAAATGGTGATGACCAAAGTGGTAATTCATCATATTGGCTTGTAACATTATCGAGTTGCCAATCCAAATTTCTTACTAAATAGTTATCCATGCAAGTTGTCTTTTATTCTGGTGTTACCACTAGTTATTCTTTATTATTTTTAGTGTTTCTGTATGATTTATCTCAGAATTTTTTATTTTCAATATGTAAATACCATTTTTATTTGAACTAATGTCTATTTGATTCTTTATCTCTAAAAATTTCCCTTTCATTATACAACTTCCATTCAGATTATATATTTCATATTCTAAACCGTTATTATTTTGAAGTTCAATTGTAAATATTCCATTTGTCGGATTGGGATAAACCTTTGATATTAAAACATACTCTTCATAATCAGTATTAATTTCTTGTTTCTTTATCTCACTTTGTATTTTCGTAGATTTTTTAAAATTTATTATAGTATCTGGTGTATAATCGTTTATAATAGATGAAAATAATTTATGAAGTGTTTGCATTTCTGCTCGTAATCGAATAATTGTTGTGTCCGGACTTTTATATCTTACTATGTTTTTATATTTTCCAGATATTATTTCATTATCAACATCAATAATTTGTGACCAACATGTATTAAGTCCAGTTATAAGATTATCATTTATTTTTACAGAATAAATCCAAAATGACGTATCATTAAGTTGTTGACTAAAATAGTAGATACCTTTATACAAACTAACCTTTCCCATAAAAAGTGTATCATTATTGTCTTTGTCAATTATGATATTAATATTTTTAGTAGATATTATTTTTAAATCTATTGTGTCATTACTAGTTTTTAATTTTATTTCTGTTCCTAATATGTCAGCTAAATTTTTATTCTTTTTCGGAAATGATGAATTAAATGTACTAATTGGAATAATTTCATCACAAGATGAAAAAACGATTAACATTGATAATAAAAATATTCCTATTATTTTTTTCATACTTTCATTTTTTTACACATAATTAGTGGTAACGTTTCTATGCTATGTATTTGTTGCCGATTTCGTGTTCCGTATTTTGTCAATTTACTTTTTACTTTACAAGCGAGCCACACACTTTCACCTACAACCCTCACCCACATTGGGCATAGGTAGTGTTAGGTACTAGGGCTTATTTATCAATCAAATATATTTCACGTTTATAAGTGTACTTAAGTTTCAATTCTTTAAATGTATCTATTATATCTTTATTATTATTCCAAAATCTTGTTTTTTTATATTTATTATTATCATATTGTTCTCTTGATAAATGAATCGGAAGTGAATTTTCATTTTTTTGTTTAATTATTAAAAAATATGAATTTGAAAAAAAATCATTACCTGATGCAGATGCTCCACATATTAAGATTTCTTTAATATTATTATAGTTAATATATATATCGAGATTACTAATATATAGATTTTCGTTGTCAAATATTACATATCCAATAATCTTATGTTTGTCAATTAGAATTTTTATAAATTGAAGAGAAATTAAAATATAAGTAAATGTTATTAAAAATGTTATTATTACTTCTATTTTTAATAATCTCAATGAGATATCAAGCATCAAAGTAGTTGTCAAAATTAATATTAACACAAAAAGCAAACTCAATTTTCTCTTAAATTTTGTATTGTATTTGGATTCAATAATTGCAAAAGTTTTAATTATTGTGATTTAATCTTTTTTCGTTTCTTGTCAAATTATTTTAGGACGAACATTCTGTTTTTTTTCATCTTTCTCTTATTTAAATAGGTTAATTTTTAGTTAACCTATTTCAGGAATTTTCTTTTACCGCCTTGTACCTAACTTTTATATATATCAATTTTTATCATACATAATAAAATATGCAACACACATGGTTACATATTTTTATTATCTCACCAAATATAACTAAAAATACCTATACTGTAAGCGGGGCAATACATATTTATCAAAAAAAATGTCACTGTATAGTTTTACAAAACAAGTAGCAAAACCTACACAAGCCCTTTTACAAATTCTACCAACATCCTCACGCCAAAACCGGTACCGCCAACTCCTTTGTACGACCATTTGGTTCGCAAAAATGCAGAACCCGAAATGTCGATGTGAATCCATGGATATTGTACAAATTGTTGTAAAAATTTTCCTGCGGTAATTGCTCCTGCAAATTGTCCTCCTACATTTTTACAATCTGCTATATCCGACTTAATTTGGTCGGCATACATATTCCATAAGGGAAATTGTACGAGGGGTTCCCACACGTGGAGTGCACTTTGTTCTAATTGTTTCATGTGGTCTGTAGCTGTTCCCATATACACTGCTACGTGTTCGCCTACTGCTGCATTTGCAGCTCCGGTAAGTGTTGCTATATCTATTACCAATTGTGGATTCAACGATGCTGCATAACTCAGCGCATCTGCCATTATCATACGTCCTTCGGCATCGGTATTCAATACTTCAACCGTAGAGCCGTTGTGCATTCGTATAACATCACCTGGAGCATATGCTTCGCCCGATGGACGATTGTCGGTTATTGGAATCAACGCATGAATGTGTATTGCAATATCTAGTGAAACTATAGCGTGCATAGCTCCAACTACTGCAGCAGCTCCTCCCATATCGGCTTTCATGGTTTCCATATAGGTCGAAGGCGTCTTTATGCTTAATCCTCCGGTATCAAATACTATCCCTTTGCCTACCAAAATTATAGGTTGTGTATTGCTGTTTGTAGGATTCCATGCAATATGTACAAACCGAGCAGGTTGTACACTACCTTTGTTTACGGCAAGCAATCCGCCCATGCCTTGTTGTGTTATCCATTGCTCGTCGTATACGTTCACGCTTGCTTTGGTGGTCGAAAATAATTGTTCAATTTCGTGAGCAAACTGTACCGATGTTAAAGCACATGCTGGTTCGTTTATCAAATTACGAGCAGCAAACACCGATAGTGTAAGTGTGTGTAGTTGGGCTAACGATGAGGTAAAATCTCCTTCGCATTGTATCGATGCAATAGATTGCGGAGCTTGTTCCGATTTGTATTTGCTAAATGTATATGAACTTAAAATAAATCCCTCAATACACGCAAATGCAGAGTGTGGTACTGCCGAATTGTTTGTTATTCGTATGTGTTGGTCTTTAAATATCTTACACGAGGTATATAATTTTGCACCATTTTGTCGGTTTTTGTCAAATTCTTCGGGATTCTGGTCGCTATATGTTTTGCAAAACATATACACCACATCGGGAGTTTCCACCCATACTATATCAGATTTTTTTCGTTCATATTTTTTTGTACACATATCTCGTACATCGGACGAAACAGCTATGTTACTAATATCTTCAAAATCAGCAATTAGAAATATTTCTACTGCGTATTTTACTTTGGTTGTAGGTTTATCTGTAAGTATTTCCATATTTTTGTATTCTATACATTAATTTGTGTGTGGTAAAAATATATAAATTGTATACATGAACGTACAAAAATTATTAGAAAAAGCATTACGTCGCGAAGATTTAAGTATTGAAGAAGGTAATTTTTTATATACTCATGCATCCTTGTCGGCGTTGATGTATACAGCCAACGAAATACGAAAAACATATCGCCCCGACAATGTGGTAACGTGGATAATTGACCGCAATGTTAATATTACCAACGTTTGCATATCGCGATGTACTTTTTGTAATTTTCATAAATTAATAAATCAAGAAGGTACTTACATAACCCAATTAGATGAATATTCAGAAAAAATAAGAGAATTGGAAGCCTGTGGTGGAAATCAATTATTAATTCAAGGAGGTATGCACCCTCAATTAGGAATTGATTTTTATGCACAATTGTTTACAAGTCTCAAACAACGTCATCCTCTTATAAAATTACATGCATTGGGTCCGCCCGAAATAGCTTATATAGCTCAACGCGAACATATGGCGTATGCCGATGTGTTGCGTACTCTTTTAAATGCAGGTATGGACAGTTTGCCGGGAGCGGGAGCGGAAATTTTACAAGATCATATTCGTGCTAAAGTATCGCCCGGAAAATGCAATACTCAAACTTGGCTCGATGTAATGCACGAAGCTCATAAAATAGGAATAGTAACATCGGCAACTATGATGTATGGTCATATAGAAACAATTGCCGATAGAATGGCTCATTTGGTTTTAATACGCGATTTACAATACAAAAAACCTTCACATTCCAAGGGGTTTACCGCGTTTATTCCTTGGCCGTTTTACAGCAAAAACACAAAGCTTGCTCAGCAAACAGGCAAAAGCTATCCGATACAGCATTTAGAATATATTCGTATGATAGCAATGAGTAGAATTATGCTTACGAATATCGATAATATACAAGCTTCGTGGCTCACGGTAGGTATACCTACGGCACAAATTTGTCTGCATGCCGGAGCTCACGATATGGGAAGTATTATGATAGAAGAAAATGTGGTTTCTCAAGCAGGTGCTGCATTTACGGCAAAAAAAGAAGAGTTGCAACAAGCTATTCAGCAAGCCGGGTTTATTCCAAAATTACGGAATCAGGGGTACGAGATAGTTTCGTTGTAATTGATGTTTGAACACTTGTTTACCTCCCAAAATATTCTTGAAGCGAATACCGAGCACGAGGCGAAATATCTTGCGTCGCAAAATCTTGTGCCAAATATTTATGGTAAGCTGTTACGGCTATCATTGCGGCATTGTCGGTTGTATATCGTAATTCGGGAATATACGTTGCACAAGTATGTTGTACCCCATAGTCTGCAATAGCATTTCGTAAACCTGAATTTGCAGCAACACCACCACCTATAACTATTTGTTTAATACCTGTTTGTTGCACGGCTTTGTGTAATTTGTCGAGTAATATATCTACTATTGTTTTTTGTAAAGTAGCACATATATCATCAATATGATGTTCTATAAATTGTGGGTTGGTGCGTAATGCATCCCGTAAAAAATAAAGTACCGATGTTTTTAAACCACTAAAACTATAATCTAATCCTGATATATGTGGTTTGTTGAAACTAAATGCTTTTGGATTTCCTAATTGTGCATGACGGTCAATATGTGGACCTCCGGGATAGGGCAATCCTAATACTTTGGCACATTTATCAAATGCTTCGCCTGCAGCATCGTCTATAGTAGTGCCTATAATTTCCATGTTGGTAAAGCTTTGAGCAACTATTATTTGTGTATGTCCACCCGATACGAGTAAACATAAAAATGGAAATGTTGGTTCTGGAACTTTTTCTTGCGGTGTTTGTATAAAACTTGCCAATACATGTGCATGTAAATGATTTACTTCAATAAGTTTACAGCCATGAGCCAATGCAAATCCTTTGGCAAATGATGTTCCTACCAACAACGAACCCAACAGGCCCGGTCCGCGAGTAAATGCTACTGCCGATATTTCTTGTTTGGTTACACCTGCTTGTTTCAATGCTTTTTCTATTACAGGTACAATATTTTGCTGATGCGAACGCGATGCTAATTCGGGTACTACGCCACCGTATTCTTCATGAACACTTTGATTGGCTATACTATTTGATAGCACAACACCGTTTTGTATCACTGCTGCCGATGTGTCGTCACACGATGATTCTATGGCAAGAATTGTAATATTCATTCGTTATTTAGTTTGAAACACTTGTATTTCATTATATTTGTGCAAAAATACGGTTTAATTTACAGGTTGTATTTATAATTTTGAAAATCATACAAAACATACTGAGAATATTAGCAAAAACAATGATAGGTTTCATATTGTTACTTGCATTGTTGTATGGTATTATTTTACTTCCTTGGACTCAGTCAAAAATTACTTCATATGTATCGTCTGTAATAAGCAAGGAAATAGGACTTACGGTTACTATTGAACGTATTACACCTTCGCTTTGGAAAACAGCAAGTTTTCATACAATTTGTATTACAAATACTGCGAATGATACCATACTTACAGCTGCTTTAGGTCGTGCTACTATTCATGGAATTAGTTTAGATTCGGCTCGTGTTCAATTTAAAAAAATAGCTGTTCATAATGCTTCAATTTCTATTATTAAAGATACAAGCGGACATTGGAATATTGATAATTTTATAACAGAAGTTGTAGAATCTAAAAGTCCTAAATCATGGCGAATTGCCATTCAAGAAATTGAATTGAGCGGTTCTCAGCTTAGAGTAGCCGATTTGCAAGCAAAACAAAGCCAACAGCAGAATACTTCTGGTATAGATATGAATGATATTAGAATTCGTAATCTCCGACTGAATGCAAGTAATTTTTCGAAATACAAACGAAATTTTACCGCAAATATCACAAATCTGTCGTGCACCGAACAGTCGGGCTTTACTATTCAATATTTTCAAACAGATGCACGCATAAGCGATACGCTTATTGATTGTAAAAATATCATGCTGTTTACTCCTCACACCAAATTTTTCTCACAATCTACGCAATTTGCGTACACTTCATTTGAAGATTTTTCAGATTTTGTTTCGAAAGTATCGATATCAAGTAATATAGAATATTCTCAAATAGCATTCAAAGATATAGCATATTTTAACGACAATGCGTATCAAATTCCTTATACTATTAGTATATCAGGTTCTGTAAAAGGACGCGTATCAAATTTAAAAGGGAAAAATATACATATAGGATTTAACCGTAGCAGTCGGTTTATTGGAAATATCGAAATTTCGGGTTTGCCGGATATTTCGCAAACGTATATGCATATTACTGCAAAACTTCTCGAAACAAACAAACATGATATTGAAACCTTACGAATTCCTCCATTTTCCGAAGAACAATATGTGCAAATACCTGCATTTATAGAAAATATAGAAACATATAAATATACAGGGAATTTTACCGGATTCTTGCATGATTTTGTTGCATATGGAACACTTACTACCAATATTGGCACATTGTATTCCGATATATTAATTTCTCAGTCGGCAGATAATGAATCGCTCTACAATTACAGTGGAAGTCTTACATTTCAAGATTTTGAATTAGACAAATTTCCTGTACAAAAAAATACCTGGGGCAACATGAATGCTTCTCTTGAAATACAAGGAATGTACGACAATTCCAATATAATATCGGCTCATGTAACCGGAGATATTACTTCCATAGAATTTATGAAATATACCTATCAAGCTATTACTATTGATGGCTTACTCGCAAAACAAAAATTCGATGGAACTATTTCTATAAACGACAAAAACCTTAACCTTTCATTTCATGGCTTATTTGATTATTCTACAGAAACACCGAGTTTTAATTTTACAGCACACATACCTCATGCAAATTTATATGCACTTAAATTGTATCCCGATACTATTGCAATACTCTCGTTGTCAACTCAAGTAGATTTTGTGGGTATTCAGCTCGACAATTTAAAAGGATATATTCGTATACCCAAAGCTTCGTTTACCAGTAAATACGGAACATATACTTCGGAACAAACCGACATAGATATTGATAATATTTTACAAACTCGAAATATTACAATTCGTTCGGATTTGTTCGATTTAAGCATTAACGGCAAAGGGAGTTATAAAGAATTACCTGTGTTTTTTTATGAATATTTGCAATCGCACATTCCTTCATTGCCAAAACAATTGTTTACTGCCAAAAAAACATATGTGCCGGGATTTAATGCTTCACTTAAAATAAAAAAAATCGATAGTCTCCTGCGTGTGTTGTATCCTGAAATTCACATAGCTCAAAATTCATATATAAATACTATTTATTCTGAACAGTCGAAACAATTGGTGTTGCAATCCAATATCCCCGAACTTACAGTTTTTGACAATACATTTACCAATATTGATATTCAAACTCATGGCAGTGAGGAAGATATAAAAACTTCTATACAATTTGATTATGATGTTTTCAAAAACAATAATTTTCTTCTTACAATTCAAGATGATAGTCTGCATTCAAATATAACATGGAGCAATATAGAAAATAAACGTAATGAAGGAAACCTTATACTTCACGGAATTTTTGCACCAAGCAAACATCCTATAATTCCTAAAATACAATTAGATATACCAAAACAATCACTGTATATAGCCGATACACTATGGAATATATATACCAGCAAACTCATAATAGACAGTACTTCGTTGACTATTCCAATAGGTTCGTTCGGAAAACACAATCAGCGAGTTACCATTGAAGGAACAATTTCTGAAAATCCACAAGATATTTTACAAGCCGACTTTTTTAATTACGACCTTGAAAATTTTAATTATATTATTGATAATAGTAATGTAAATCTTCAAGGAGCTTTGCAAGGAAGACTAGAAATTAAAGATGTGTATCATAATCTTTTAGTATTTTCAAATATAGCCTCACAATCGTTTTCGTTTAATAAACACACCTTGGGAAAACTAACTATAGTAAGCCAATGGATTCCATTGCAAAAAGCTATAGCCATGAATATTGGTGTGCAGCAAGGTAATACTCATACGTTTCAAGCTCTAGGTACATACGTTCCTCAAACAGGCAATATAGATTATTCGCTTACTATTAAAGATTTAAAACTTTCGATATTTAAAGAAATTTTTGCATCAACTATAAGTAATTTAAGTGGGTATATTGATGGGAATTTACAAGCAACCGGAAATTTAAACAATCCTATTTTTAATGGAAGTATAGATGTGAAGCGTGGAAAATTTAAAATAAACGAAACACAAGTAACCTATACTACAAAAGGATCTATACATTCGCAAGGTTCTCGTTTAGTGTTTCGCGATTTACCAATTCTCGATTCTCTTACAAATGTAGGCTTAGCGAAAGGTTTTGTCGATTTTAAAAATTTGCAAAATCCAACCTATTCAATTGAATTAGAAACTGATAAAATATTGGGAATGCACACCGGCGAACAACATAATAGCAGTTTTTATGGCGAAGCATGGTATCAAGGTACGGTAAATATTCAAGGAGATTTAGATAATACAAGTATTACTGCGGTAGGTAAAACATTAGAAAACACACGATTAAATATACCCTTGTCATATTCAGAATTAACAGAACACAAAGATTTTTTGCAATTTTCGAAACAACACATTAAACAAACACCCCCCAAACAATTAACAACTTCATCGGGTACCGATATTCAAATGAATATTGAGGTAACACCCGATGCTTTAACACAAATAATATTCGATAAACAAGTGGGTGATATTATCAAAGTGAGGGGAGAAGGTAATATTCAAATGAATATGGATAAATTAGGTGCATTTACTCTTTATGGCGATTATCGAATAACTTCGGGTGATTATTTATTTACCCTTAAAAATTTAATAAATAAAAAATTTATTATTCAAAATGGAGGAACTATTACATTTAATGGAGACCCGTTTGAAGCTCAAATCCAAATTTCGGCACTTTACGACCTTAAAGCTTCACCGTTACCTATAATGCCTGCAATTACAACCGATAGTGCTACTTACAAACGTAGAATACCGGTACAATGCAATATATTACTCCAAAATAACCTTATGAATCCTGATATTAGTTACAATATTTCTGTTGCTTCAGGGTATTCCGATGTTCAAGATATACTTAATGCTATGAGTTCCGACGATAAAAATAAACAATTTTTATCTCTCTTGCTCATGAATTCATTTTTCTCGCAATCCGATGCTCAAACTATTAATTCATCGGCTTCGTTCGAAGTGTTATCAAATCAGCTCAATAATTTACTTTCGCAATCATATTCCAACATAGATCTTGGTGTGAATTATAGACCGGGTGATATGTATTCTGCCAACGAATTTGAACTTGCTCTTTCAACTCAATTGCTCAACAATCGAATATTAGTAAATGTAAACGGATACAGCGAGTTTGGGCAATCTGCCGATCAAACCAAACGACAAACCACCGAAATAGCCGGCGATGTAAGTGTGGAAATAAAACTTACAAAACAAGGAAATTTCAGACTTAAAGCGTTTTCACGAAACAATACCGACCCACTTGAAGATAGAGGTAATTCTCAGGGTGTTAGTGTATACTTTACACGAGAATTCAATACGTTCAAAGAGCTTTTTAAGAAAAAATAATTTCCCATTCTGAACATATTCATTTACCCATAGTATTGTTGTTTTTACCAAATAATTTGAGCGGTTTGTTCAAAACAACCTATTTTGCTGTAGCTAAAAGAATACTTTTGTCATAAATTAAGGGATAAAAACAATGAAAACAGTAAGAACTTTATTCGTAGTATATGCAATTTTTATTACATCTTTTGCATATGCACAAACAGCAACGCAACACATTCGAATGAATCAGTTAGGATTTTTGCCGTATGCACAAAAAAATGCAGCAATAGTAAATACAACTGCAACGAGTTTTAGTATTAAAAATGCCGAAAATCAGGTAGTATTTACAAGTTCACTAAACACAACAGGGTTTTGGGCAGCTTCGGGTGAACAAGTTAAAATTGCCGATTTTACCATTGTTACTACACCGGGAACATACACGCTCGAAGTTCCCGACTATGGAACATCAGAACAATTTATAATACACGATAGTGTGTATACCAATGTAAACAACGCATTAATTAAAGCGTTTTACTACAATCGTGCTTCTACCGAATTATTCGAAGAGCATGCAGGTGTCTACAATCGTAAGGCAGGGCATCCCGATACCAGTGTAATTGTTTTACCATCGGCAGCCGGTCCTGTGCGTGTAGCGGGCGATAAAATATCAACACCCAAAGGTTGGTACGATGCGGGCGATTATAACAAATATATTGTAAATTCAGGTATTACTGTTGGTACGTTACTCCAGTCGTATGAAATGTATTCTGCTCATTGGGATACTACCACGTGGAATATTCCCGAAAGTAATAACACTGTTCCCGATATTTTAGATGAGGTGAAATGGAATTTAGATTGGATGATAACCATGCAAGATCCCGATGATGGTGGTGTGTACAACAAAACTACCGAAGCTTCTTTTAGCGGTTCGTTTATGCCCGATAAGGTTACTTCACCTCGGTATGTAGTAGCAAAAGGAACAGCTGCAACTTTGGATTTTGCTGCTGTTATGGCTATGGCATATCGTATATATAAACCATATTATCCATCATTTGCCGATTCATGTTTAGCCGCTGCCGAATATGCTTGGCAATGGGCAGTAGCAAATCCTAACAAACCATTTACTAATCCTGCGGCTTCGGGCATTTATCCTGCTGTTACAACCGGAGGCTATGGTGATAATACCTTTAGCGATGAACGGATATGGGCTGCAACAGAACTCTTTATTTCTACACTCGATCAAACGTATGCTTCGAATATAAATTTAACCGAAACGTTTAATGTTCCTATGTGGCGAAATGTTGCAATGCTTTCGTTATATTCTTTGTATAATCATAAACTAAGTGTAGGGGCAAGTGTCGATACTGCAACAGTTAAAAGCATTTTAACATCGAAAGCTCGTTCGTTGCAGCAGCTACAAGCAACCGGCAATCCATACCGAGTTCCCGTGAGCGATTTTTCTTGGGGAAGCAATGGGGTAGTAGCTAACCAAATAGTGTTATTGCTTTATGGTTTTAACATTACGAATGATGTGTCGTTGTTGAATGCAGCTACAGCCTCCTTCGATTATATTTTAGGTAGAAATGCTACTGAATATAGTTTTGTAACAGGCTACGGACATAAAGCTTCAAGGAATGTGCATCACAGACCATCTGAAGCTGATAAAATTGCCGGTTCAATCCCGGGATTTTTAGCAGGAGGTCCTAATGGAGGAAATAAAGCCGATTGTGCCGGAGAGTATTCTACATTTGCTGCTAAAGCCTATCGTGACGAAATTTGTAGTTACACCACTAACGAAATAGCAATAAACTGGCAATCGCCGGTAACGTGTGCCGGTCATGGGATTATAAGTGCGTATAAATCGTGGTTACAACAATTGCCTGCAGAATTTGCTTATCCGGCTACCGATGCTGTATCATTTGCTCGCACCCAAGAATCAGCAACTTTTTCTGTATTTGCAAATACATCATATAGTTTACAAACTTCTGATACCTGGTACACTATTGACCCCACAGATTTAAATGAAAGCGGTATTGTTACAATTACTATTACCGAATTTAATGATGGCGATAGTATTAGAAACGGGATGATATATGTAACCATTAACGATATTGTATTCGATTCGGTACAAGTCTCGCAAACAGGCAGACTCAAAGAATTTAGAATTCAAGCCGAAGATTTTACGTCTATGAACGGTGTGCAAACCGAAACTACAAGTGATGTTGGAGGTGGTTTAAATGTGGGGTGGATAGATAATAATGACTATATGATGTATACACTCGATATTACTACAAGTGGTTCATATACCATTACCTATAGATATGCTGCAAATATAGCTTCAAATGAGTTTTTTATGATATATAACGATTCGGTATATTCTCTTGCTCAAACTACTCCTACCGGAGGATGGCAAGTATGGAAATCATATACCGATACTGCGTATTTCGAAGAAGGTATATACGAAATTAAATTATTTTCGCAATACGGAGGCTTTAATTTGAATTATATGGATTTCAGTCATATAAGTAACGATAATATTGCTGCAGTAAATATTCCTACAACTCCACCACTGCCTCCCGACCCACCAAGTTCTATTGCTGCAATTACTCATACAAATGTATATGTGAAAAACCCAATTCAATTCAATACAATACAGGTATTTGGATTAGAAGATGGTCGTGATTATTCATATACAATCTATACGTGTTCGGGACAAAAAATTCAAGAAGGAACAATTTGTAATAATTCAATTGTTGCACCTTTACATTCCGGAATGTATATTTGTAAAATTCGTGATAAAGCGGCTGTTATTCACTGTGTAATAATTAAAGAATAAACCTATGAGATTTGTTGTAATTGCTTTTGTATTATTAATTTTTCATTCTACTTGTATATCGCAAACCCAAACACCTACCCAATATATTCGCATGAATCAAATGGGGTTTTTGCCATATGCTCCCAAAATTGCAGCAATTGTAGATGCAAATGCACACGTGTTTGAAATTGTAAACGCAAAAAAGCAAGTTGTATATAAAGGTACTCTCAGCAAAGCTAAAGAATGGTCGCAATCGGGGGAAAAAATTCAAATAGCCGATTTTTCTACATTTACAAAACCCGGAATGTATACAATACGAATTCCAAATGTGGCAGAATCGTATGAGTTTAGTATTTCAAATACAGCATTCTACAATGTAAACAATGCTATAATCAAAGCTTTTTATTTAAATAGAGCTTCAATAGAAATTTTACCTCAATATGCCGGAACATATGCACGTAAAGCCGGACATTGGGATACTTCAGTTATAGTATTACCTTCGGCTGCAGGTCCCAAACGTAAAGAAGGCGATGTGATTTCTTGCCCTAAAGGATGGTACGATGCCGGTGATTATAACAAATATATAGTAAATTCGGGTGTTACCGTAGGTACATTATTGCTTGCGTACGAAAACTATGCTGCATATTTCGATACACTCACATGGAATATTCCCGAAAGTTCAAACAATATTCCTGATATTTTAGATGAAATAAAATGGAATACAGACTGGATGCTTACCATGCAAGACCCCGATGATGGTGGAGTGTACAACAAAACTACCGACGCTAATTTTTGTGGTATGATAATGCCTCACGAAGCTTCTGTAAGCAAACGGTATGTGGTAGCAAAAGGAACCTCGGCAAGTTTAAACTTTGCTGCAGTAATGGCTCTTTCGTATCGAATATTTAAACCCTTTGATGCAGCATATGCTCAACGGTGTCTGCATGCTGCCATACAAGCATGGAATTGGGCAGAACTACATCCAAACATACCATTTCAAAATCCAACTCAAGATGGCGATTATCCGCGAATAACCACAGGCGGCTATGGTGACAAAACATTTTCTGACGAAAAATCATGGGCAGCCGCAGAATTACTTATCGCAACCAAACAAGCTCAACCATATGCTTCGTGTGTCGACCTAAATACCAATTATGGAATTCCTGTTTGGTTTAATGTTGGTAGCATGGCATTATACTCATTGTTCAATCACAAACAAGATGTTGCACAGTGGATTGATACAGCTAAAGTAACCGAACGGATACTCGAACAAGCACTTAAATTACATCAATATCAAGAAAATGAAAATGCGTACAAAGTTCCGGTAGTCGACTTTTCGTGGGGCAGTAATGGGGTGTTGGCTAATCAAGGGGTGTTATTCTTGTATGCATACAAAATTACAAAACAATATAACTATTTGAATGCAGCTTTAGCTTCGTACGACTATATCTTGGGACGGAATGCTACCGAATATAGTTTTATAACCGGATATGGCTTCAAATCTACGCAAAATGTGCATCATCGCCCTTCCGAAGGTGATAATATTCCCGGTTCAGTACCCGGATTTGTAGCAGGTGGACCAAATGGTGGAACCAAACGCGACTGTTTTGGAAATTATTCTTCTTTTGCAGCTAAAGCTTATTACGATGCTACCTGTAGTTATACAACTAACGAAGTTGCTATAAATTGGCAAGCACCATTGGTGTATCTTGCACATGGAATTATTGCAGAATATTCTACTATTATTTCTAATAGTACATCTACATTAGCGTATAGTCCGTATTCGGAACTAACTTTTGCTCGTACCGAAACTTCCAAAGAAATTCCTATTTTCTCGGAAACACCCTTTACTATTTCTTCTGCCGAATCATGGATACGAGTAACGCCAAGTTCTGGCAACAATTCACAAAATATTCGCGTTGAAACAACCGAACCAAACGCTCTCGAACAGACACGTAAAGGTACTATTACACTTTCAACTGCAGATGGACATAAGCAAACCATAACTGTATATCAAAAAGGAAATGCTAAAAATTTTAGAGTTGAAGCCGAGAGTTTTATTAGAATGCACGGGGTGCAAACCGAACAAACTACCGACGATGGCGGAGGACTAAACGTAGGTTGGATAAACAACGACGATAGCATGGTGTTTAGCATTGATATTTCACAAACAGGAACATATAAACTCAATTATAGAGTATCGAGTTACGACAATATAGGAACATTAGTCCTTAAACATAACAATATCGAATATTCGCGAATAGATATTAACCCTACGGGTGGTTGGCAAATATGGAACACAGTGAGCGATACCGCATACTTTACCGAAGGAATATATGAGGTAACTTGGTATGCCGAAAAAGGTGGGTTTAATTGGAATTATGTTGACTTTACTTTTGTTTCGAGCGAAAAACAAGATAAATAATGAAATTTAAACAGTTTCTAAATTTTGGCATATAATATATTATTACTTTTGTACTAAAAATTTAATATGTCAGAAACTTTACAAAAATGTCCACAATGCTCTTCTCCATATGGATATATGATGAGCGAAACTGTATTTGTATGTCCCGAATGTGCATACGAATGGAATCCGACAGTAGTTGAAGAACCGCAAGGATTTGTAGTAAAAGATTCAAATGGGAATATTTTGAACGATGGTGATGCTGTAATAATAATAAAAAATTTACCCGTTAAAGGATCCTCTTCACCCATTAAAGCAGGAACCAAAGTTAAAAATATTCGATTGGTAGAAGGCGACCATAACATTGATTGCAAAATTGATGGATTTGGAGCTATGGCATTAAAATCTGAATTTGTAAAAAAAGCGTAGGGATATGAAACATGCAGGTAAAACAATTATCGTAAGTTTAGTTCTTTGTGTTTTTTGTATATATGGATTTGGGCAAGTCAATACAGAAACGGTGTTAGTAAAAGCAGAAAGAATGCCTGAATATATTGAGGGAAATCAAAAATTGATGCAAGATATTGCTAATAATGTTGTTTATCCACAACAAGCTATAGATAGCTTAATTTCTGGTTTCGTAGTAGTTAGAGTTATAATAGATACGAGTGGTAATGCAATAAAACCAGAAATTGTAAGATCTGTGCATCCATTATTGGATAAGGCTGCACTCGATGTTATTCCATTATTAGGAAAGTTTCATCCTGGAATGCAAAATGATAAACCTATATTTGTATATTATAATCTACCAGTTGGATTTAAATTGGTAGAAAAATAGTTGTAAAAAAAAAGGTGTTGAAACAATCAACACCTTTTTTTTGTATATCTGTTCAAATCTTATTTTCGCATTGATTTATATGCATTTATCAATCCATTGGTAGAGGCATCGTGAGAACTTACCTGAGCATCGTTTTGTAATTCAGGTAAAATTACATTTGCCAATTGTTTACCCAATTGCACACCCCATTGGTCGAAACTATAAATATTCCATATAATACCTTGTACAAATATTTTGTGTTCGTACATGGCTATAAGCGAACCCAATGTACGTGGATCTATTTTTTTGAATAATAGAGAATTTGTAGGAATATTACCTTCGAATACCATATACGGAAGTAATTCTGCAATTTCTGCAGCCGATTTTCCGGCAGCTTTTAATTCTGCCTCAACTTGTGCAGCAGTTTTTCCCATCATCAGAGCTTCTGTTTGTGCAAAATAATTTGCCAATAATTTTGGATGATGATCGCTTATTTGATTATGAGAAATAGCCGGAGCCATAAAATCGCACGGAATCATTTTGGTGCCTTGGTGAATTAACTGATAAAATGCATGCTGTCCGTTGGTTCCCGGTTCGCCCCATAAAATAGGTCCGGTTTGGTAGCTAACTTTTTGTCCGTTGCGGTCAACATATTTACCATTACTTTCCATATTTCCTTGTTGGAAATATGCCGAAAATCTATGTAAATATTGGTCGTACGGAAGAATTGCTTCGGTTTCGGCTTCGTAAAAATTGTTGTACCATACACCTATCATAGCAAGAATTACCGGAATATTTTTGTCGAATTCGGTAGTTTTAAAGTGGTTATCCATAGCGTGTGCACCGTCGAGCAATTGTTCAAATGTTTCGAAGCCCAAAGTACAAGCAATCGACAATCCTATAGCCGACCATAATGAATATCGTCCGCCTACCCAATCCCAAAATTCGAACATGTTTTTGGTGTCAATACCAAAAGCTTCAACAGCTTTGACGTTGGTACTTAATGCAACAAAATGATTTTTAACATATGCTTCGTTTTTGGCAGCAGCTAAAAACCATGCCTTTGCTGTTTCGGCATTGGTCATAGTTTCTTGCGTGGTAAATGTTTTTGAAGCAACAATAAACAAAGTAGTTTCCGGATTTACTTTTTTAAGCGTTTCAGCTATGTGTGTGCCATCAACATTTGATACAAAGTGAGCATTGATATTTTGTTTTTTGTATGGTTTCAGAGCTTCGGTAACCATGAGTGGACCTAAATCGGAACCTCCAATACCAATATTTACGATATCGGTAATTGCTTTGCCCGAATATCCTTTCCAAGAACCGGAGATAAGTTGTTCCGAAAAATCTTTCATTTGAGCCAATACTTTGTTAATTCCGGGCATAACATCTACTCCTTCAGAATAAATAGGCGTGTTGCTTCTATTACGTAAGGCAATGTGTAAAACCGAACGGTCTTCGGTTTTATTTATTTTTTCACCGGTAAATTCAGCCTCAATTGCTTGTTTTAGACCACATTCTTCTGCCAATTTGATCAATAGAGAAAATGAAGTTTCATCAATTAAGTTTTTCGAAAAATCTACAAGTGTATTTTCGAATGAAAGTGAATATTTTGAAAAACGTTGTGCATCTGCCGCAAACAAATCTTTCATATGCGTACCGTTAAAAGTAGCATAATATTTCTCGAGAGCTTTCCAAGCTTCGGTAGTAGTTGGATTAACCGTTGGTAACATATTATATATTTTTTAATTCTGTTTATACTGCTACAAATGTACAGGTTTTCGAAATATGTTTTTATACAAAAATCAACAAAATTTTATGTTTGCATTGCAATTCAAATTTACATTCGTTTTTTTAAGGCAAAGAGTTATGTTATAAGAGTCTATAAAGTCAGGACCAATTATCCATTAACAATTAATCATTAACAATTAACAATTAATCATTAACAATTAACCATTAACCATTAACCATTAACAATTTATCATTAACTTTGCATCACAGTAGGTTGTTCTATCGCTTCGTAAGAAGAGGAAAGTCCGGACAACACAGAGCATTGTGCTGTTGAAATAACAGATGTGTGTGAGCATATAGTATAGCAGAAGAAAATAACCGTTTGCTTCGGCGAATAAGGGTGAGAAGGTGGTGTAAGAGACCACCGGTGAAAGTAGCGATACTTTCAGCCGTGCTACTCGCAAGTTGCAAGACCATGTATACCAACGTTTGAGGGCTGCTCGTCCGATGTTGGAGGGTAGGTCGCTTAGATAAATGATAGAAATGTGTTTCGACATATACAGAATCCGGCTTATAAACCTACTGTTTTTCTTTTATTTCTTCAGTTTCTTCAGGCTTTGGTTTTACAAAACCTCGTATTTCAATTGTTTGATCTTGATGCGAGGGGTCGTTACTTGTAACAATTATTTGCTGCGATACAAATTGCGATTTTCCTTGAGTATTAAAAGTTACCTGTAAAGTCCCTCGTTCACCTTTTGCATATTCTTTTTTCGCCATGTCTCCGGCAGTGCAGCCGCAACCTGTTTTGATATTTCGAATATACAATGGCGACTTACCCTTATTGGTAAAAGAAAATGAATAAGTTACTATAGTATTTTGCATTACCGTATCAAAGGTATATTGTGTATTATCAAATACTAATTTGGGTGCTTTTTTTAACTCTTTTTTTGTTAATTTCGACATGTCTTCATATATAAGTCCCGAAACAGAAATTTTTTGTCTGTAATGATTGTGCCGTCCTTGAAATCCTATATAAATTTTATCGTAAAAATTACCCCATTTTTTTATCAACTGAGGGTCGAAATATACTATAATAATTCCGTGAGAATTGGGTAATAACATAGATTGCGGATATACTTCAACTCTATAGCCTGTAGGAATATGCGGAAATTCTAAAGTAACTGCAGTATCTTGAATATTATATACATACACGGTGTCTGATACCGGGGTTTTAAAATCAACCTTATTAAAGTTTATCGACGGGTTTTTACATCGAATAAAATCCATTTCGTATGGATACGTATTCTCTATATCTGAATTTTGTTTTTTTACTAAACCTTGTATGGTTAAAGTAAGATTTTGACTTACATTGGAATTGGAACTTATTTGAATTGTTTTTGTAAAATACCCCGAATATCCCCGAGGGTGAAAATATATTCGAATAAAACCTTTGGCTCCGGGTTGTACAGAATCTCTTGTATAGTCGGCAGTTGTACACCCACAGCCCGGTTTTACTTTTGTAAGTATTAGCGGAGCATCGCCGGTGTTCGTAAATTCAAATAGTGCTTCTATTTTATCTACATGCTCATATATAAGTCCGTAATCGAATAATAATGATTTAAAACTAATAGTCTGAGCCGATACTCCTATTGCACATAAATGAATAATACCAATACAATATAATATTATATAAAATTTTTTCATACACATAATTTAAAATACCGAAACACGAGCATAATGCATCGTAGAGTCTTGTTCTATAACACGAATAATATATGTTCCTTTATCTACAATAGAACTGGTATACGATTCCGATGAGCATACAACCCGTTCTAGTACTTTTGCGTCAAGAGTGCACAATTCAATAGTTGAACATTGAGGTATGTGACTTAGAATAATTTGAGATTTTTTTACAGCTATAAATTTCGAAGGAAATACAGTTCCTATAGTAGTTTTTGGGAATTGCCATGTGTCGCAGGGATCTATAATATTACATACAACAAAAGCTGCATAATTATATGTTTTATACGAAGTGCCTACAACATATCCAACACCTAACAATCCTTCTTTGCCAATTTCGCCCGAATTATCGGTAAAATTTGATTTGAAAAAATTCTGACGATGCCCCCAATTTGCTGATGCGTCTTCGTAAATGAGCCAATATAATAGGCGTTCTAATACAAAAGTAGGAGGTACTGAATTATTACTGTATGAATACCCGATATTTTCGTTATATGCCTGCATACAAGATTGAATTGTAGCGTTTTGTTGTAATCTATATAGTGGGTTGTGCCCATCGGCATAGTGTCCTGTTGTGTCATTATCTATTAAAAATTGACAATATTGTTGAGCTACATCAATTACTTCGGGAGCAGTACCTTCAAGGGGCTGAATACCTCTGTCTATTCGTTCTTTATTAATAATCCATAAAGCACGTGCATTCGTATTCATTGTTTGCCATACAGATGCTTCTGGAAAATCTATTTGAGGAAGATTAGTGCTTAAATCTGTATTTTCTTGTGTGCGAGCATAATTATACGCCGTTTCTATTTCATCTACAGTAGCTGTTCCTAATGAAACATTTGGACCTGTCCACGTAATATTTGCAGATAAATCTGTATATTGAGCACGAGTTGATATTGTAAACAAAAGTATAAGACAGTAAGTATATATAAATTTCATGTTCCGTATTTTTTAGATTTGTATTTTATTTATGTATTTCAAAAATACACGTTTTTTTTGACATCACACATCCAATGTATATATTTATTTAAAATCCTAAAACACCTATAAATATTTGTATACAAATTCTCACACCAACCAATTCTATCAACAACTTTACAAACTTTCAAACTTTACAAACTTTCAAACATTACAAACTTTCAAACTTTATAAACTTTCAAACTTTACAAACTTTCAAACTTTATAAACTTTCAAACTTTACAAACTTCATATACTCACCCAAAATACTATATTTGCCCAAAAATTAAAAAATATATGATATCGGTAGATAATTTAGGGGTAGAATTTGGCGGAACAACGTTGTTTAAAGATATTTCGTTTGTTATTAACGAAAAAGACAGAATTGCATTGATGGGTAAAAATGGTGCCGGTAAATCGACATTATTAAAAATAATTGCAGGAGCACAGCAAGCATCACAAGGCAGAGTAGTAGTGCCAAAGGATAAAAAAGTAGCTTATTTGCCACAACATTTAATGACAGAGAACACTCGCTCAGTTTTTGATGAAGCTTCACAAGCATTTTCTCATTTATTTGTAATGCAACAAAAAATAGATGATCTTAATGTGGAGTTAACCACCCGTACCGACTACGAATCAGAAGATTATATGAAGATTATAGAAGAAGTGTCGGCTTTGAGTGAACAATTTTATTCAATAGAAGAAATTAACATTGATGCCGAAGTCGAAAAAATATTGCTCGGACTTGGTTTTCTTCGTTCCGATTTTACTCGTCCTACCGGCGATTTTAGTGGTGGCTGGCGTATGCGAATTGAGTTGGCGAAAATATTGCTTCAAAATCCTGATTTAATTCTGCTTGATGAACCTACAAACCATATGGATATTGAATCGGTACAATGGTTAGAAGAATTTTTAATTTCAAATGGGAAAGCTGTAATGGTAATTTCGCATGACAAAGCGTTTGTCGATGCTATTACTAATCGAACTATTGAAGTAACAATGGGGCGAATTTATGATTATAAAGTAAATTATTCCAGTTATTTGCAACTTCGTAAAGAACGCAGAGAGCAACAACAAAAACAGGTAGACGAACAGCAAAAAATGATAGCAGAAACTACCGAATTTATTGAGCGATTTAAAGGAACATATTCAAAAACACTTCAAGTTCAATCCCGAGTAAAAATGCTCGAAAAATTAGTAATTCTCGAAGTTGACGAAGAAGATTCGTCTGCTTTGCGATTATCATTCCCCCCATGTGTTCGTTCGGGGAATTATCCTGTAATTGCTGAAAATGTATCGAAATCCTACGACTCTCTCGAGGTTTTTAAACAGGCAGAATTTACTATAGCTCGTGGAGAAAAAGTTGCATTTGTAGGGAAAAATGGTGAAGGAAAGTCTACTATGATTCAATGTATTATGAATCAAATACCCTTTGAAGGTAAATTAGCAATTGGACATAATACACATATAGGGTATTTTGCTCAAAATGAAGCCACACTTCTCGACGAAGAAAAAACAGTGTATCAAACTATTGACGATGTTGCTGTGGGCGATGTGCGAACTAAAATAAAAGATATTTTGGGAGCTTTTATGTTTGGCGGCGAAAGTTGGACAAAAAAAGTAAAGGTGCTTTCGGGTGGAGAACGTACACGATTGGCAATGGTTAAATTATTGCTTGAACCGGTAAATTTATTAATTCTTGATGAGCCTACCAATCACTTAGATATTCGCACAAAAGATATATTGAAAAATGCCTTACTTGAATATGATGGTACGCTCATTCTCGTTTCTCACGACCGCGATTTTTTAGATGGTTTAGTTACAAAAGTGTATGAATTCGGTAACAAACGAGTGAAAGAACATTTATGTGGTATCAAAGAGTTTTTATCGCTTAAAAAAATGGAGCATCTCCGTGATTTGGAACGTAAACAAACCTTAAAATGCTAACGAAACGGATATAACCTGTGGACTCATTCCAATTTGAACGTTTGATTTGTTGTCGATACCCCGAGTATGCACATATGGAATCAAAATACCACATGCCGCACCTATTATATAGCCGCTTATTACATCTGTTGGGAAATGCCGTCCAGATTGTACACGTAAATAGGCAACCGAAGCCGGAATAAGTGTTGCTAATCCCCAGCTCGCGTAACTTATTGTTGATTTTGGATAATACTGCGACACTACTTGTGCAGCAAAAAAACAATTTGAAGCCGAAAAAGCAGTATGACCCGAAAAAAACGATTTACGACTGTCTTTTTCCATTTTGGTTTCCATAGTAACTTCACTATTATACACATACGGACGAGTTCTGCGTACACTTGATTTCGCTATATTTGTTGTAATCATTGTTACAGCATTAGTTTCGGCCCATAGAATTGCAAGTGTGCCCGCATGTTTTATAAACGACTGCTTATCGTGAGCAGCTTGCAATGCAATTAGTCCTGCTCCTCCAACACTAACTATGCATGCAGTACCAACAACATAATCACTTATGTGAGCTTTTTGTTCGGAATACTTATGAATTGTATTCCTGTCAATTCTCCAAATAGTTGCAGAATTCAATGATTGAATCTCTTCCAACGAGTGTCCTTCAATTTGTTTGTTTAGACTATATATAGTAGCTAACCCTGCCAAAGAATATGCAGTATATATTGATTCGTGCCCCCAATGTAGAGTATATGGAATAGGAGTTTGCGATTGAGCAGTATTAATTATAAGCACACAAACCCAAAATAGTAATAATTGTTTGAACATATGTATTTTTTTTCAAATATACAAAATTATTACATTGCAACAAACATCTGTATTGTTTCTCACTATCTCAACAGGGCAAACGCATCAAATTTGTCTTTCAATTTAACGATTACTTAATTGAATGGCTTGACGTAACTCTAAAGATTTGTTTACTTTTATTAGATTTTTTTGAATTGTGTAATACGCTTTGGTATAACTTCAGCGGCTACGAGCATGCGTGTGTGAGTGGAAAGCTCAAAACTTAGAAACATTTAGAAAGCTGCTTTAGTCACGTGGTTTCATAATGTTTCTTAATTTTGAGCTTGAGCGGGAAGGTGCATTCTTGTAGC